>JBAWWI010000079.1:0-9543 GCA_037146835.1 Actinomycetes bacterium
GGGCGAGTCTCAATCGACGGTGTGGACGTGCGCGATCTTCGTGTAAGCGAACTTCGAGATGCGGTTGGAATTGTTTTTGAGGACACCTTCTTATTCTCGGATTCGATTCGTCGCAACATTGCCTTCTCTGATCCCGGCGCATCCATAGAAACTATTGAACGCGCAGCGCGGCTATCTGGTATTCACACATTTATTCAGAGCCTTCCGCAGGGCTATGAGACGCTTATCGGAGAGCACGGTTACTCCCTATCGGGTGGCCAGCGTCAACGTATAGCTATTGCACGTGCAGTCCTTCATGATCCACGAGTACTGATTCTCGATGACGCGACATCGGCGGTCGACCCAAGTAAAGAGCATGAGATTCGCGCAGCTCTTGGCGAAGTCATGGAGGGTCGCACGACACTTATCATCGCTCATCGACCAGCAACGATTGCCTTGGCTGATCGCGTCATTCTCCTAGATGGTGGGCGCTGTATCGCCTCGGGCACTCATGATGAGCTGTTAGCTAGCAACGAGCGTTACCGGGAGATACTCGCTCGCTCTGACTCCCAAGAATCTTCGAGCAGAGAGGGATCCGCATGAGGGGCGGATGGGTTGAGTCGGGGCCTCTCGATGATGAGTCGCGCATAGATCGTGCAGCCGCAGGGAGAGTCGTGCTGCGTCTTGGAAGAATGCTCCGACCGCAGCGGAGAGCAATCATGCGGGCAGTTTTTCTGCTCATTCTCCAGACTGCGGCGTTGCTTGCTTCGCCACTCGTGGTTCGTTACGCAGTGGATGCAGGTCTCGTTGGTAAGAGTGGACGGGCAATAAATATCGCAGCTGTGATGTATTTGGTACTAGCGGTAACAAGCGCGCTGCTTGGCAGATCTGTCATCTGGGCCGTGAGCCGTATTGGCGAGGACTTCCTGCGATCGCTCAGATCCCG
Organism: Actinomycetes bacterium; assembly: GCA_037146835.1. GTDB lineage: Bacteria > Actinomycetota > Acidimicrobiia > IMCC26256 > IMCC26256 > IMCC26256. Next base: position 926 of record JBAWWI010000079.1, read on the forward strand.
TGTCTTTAGGCATCTAATCAATCTTGATCTTGGGTTCTTTGAACGTGAGAAGACAGGGCGCCTCGTCGCTCGCATGACCTCAGATATTGATGCTTTGCAGGAGTTGGTTTCGCAAGGGCTAGTTATGTTCGTGCAGAACGCGCTCATTTTCGTCGGCACGCTCGTGGTGATGAGCCTCCTTTCATGGCAACTAACTCTCTGTACGATCGTGGTTGTGCCTCCCGTAATTTTTGCGAGCCTCTGGTTCCGCAAGCGTTCCAATACTGCGTATCTTGAAGTGCGCGATCGAGTCGGTACCAACCTCTCGACGCTCCAAGAGGGGCTTGAGGGAGTACGAGTCGTGCAGGCATTTGGGCGCGAGGGTGGCTTCATTGAGCGTTTTGAGGCGACGAACGAAGCGCAGTACGACGCGAATATTGCGACTGTAAAAATTGCAACTCGCTACTTTCCGTTCGTTGAATTTATCGGTGTTGTTGGGCTTGCAGTTGTCGTAGGCGCCGGCTCGTACTTTGCGGATCGCAATATTCTCGAGGTCGGAACAGTTCTAGCGTTTGTGCTGTATCTCAATAACCTCTTCGAGCCGATTCAACAGTTGAGCCAGCTATACAACACGGTCCAGTCCGCCGCTGCGGCTCTTAACAAACTCTTCGGATTGCTTGATACACCTAACTCTGTGCCGGAGAAGCCAGGGGCAATTGACCTACCGCTTGCTGGCGCATTGACGGTTTCTGGAGTGACCTTCGCCTACGGAGGTGGTCCGGCAGACACCGACGGCGTATCGCATCCGTTGGGGCCGATAGTTCTCGATGATGTATCTGTCACGGTCGCCGCAGGCGAGCGGGTGGCGCTTGTTGGGCCTACTGGGGCAGGCAAGTCAACGCTGGCAAAACTCATGGCTCGGTTCTACGATCCAATCGATGGGGATGTGAGTTTTGGCGGTGTCTCCCTGAGGGATGCAACTCGCAGATCGCTAAGAGAACGCATTGCAGTGGTGCCTCAAGAAGGATTTTTGTTCGCAGGTACCGTGCGCGACAACATCCGAGTTGGTTCGCCTGAGGCAAGCGACGCCGATGTGGATGCTGCAGTTGATGCGCTTGGGTTGCGCGAGCACTTTGAGTCATTTCCTGAGGGGCTCGATACTGAGGTACGCGAACGCGGCTCTCGCCTCTCTGCAGGTGAGAAGCAACTGGTCTCACTTGCGAGAGCAGCACTCGCCGACCCCACGGTATTGGTGCTCGATGAGGCAACATCCAATCTTGATCCAGGTACCGAGCTCGAGGTTGAGCGTGCGCTTGAAGCATTGACGCAGGGGAGAACCGTGATTGTTGTTGCGCACCGTCTCTCAACAGCACAACGTTGCGATCGCGTCGCAGTAGTTGCCGATGGTCAAATTCTTGAGATTGGCACGCATGATGATCTCGTCTCGCGAGGTGATGCATATGCAGCGCTATTCGCAGCTTGGACTAGAACCGAGTAATCGGTGCCAGCCCGTGAGTCCTTTATTGGAGGATCACCACAGGTTCTAGGCGATGTGCGAACCGTCTTAAGGTCTGCATAACGGCAACCCCAATGACGAGAATAATCACCGCATTGGCAAGCGCCCCTGCAGCGTCCCAGGCAAGAGATGTGCCTACGTAGAAGGCCCAATACCTATGCAGCGTCTCGGTGAATGAGAGGCCGGGCTCCCAAGAGAGTGCGCCGCCGTCTCTAACAAATGGCCAGAACCAGAGATTAAGAATCGCGCCGTACAAGAAACCCCAGATCCATCCATACGCTGCGAGGAGGATTACCTCGAGGCGCTTGTCCATCCGCTGTGTGATGAGGCCCAGAAAACCCGCACATGCGCCCATCCATCCGAGAGCGAGCATCTGGAACGGAAGCCACGGGCCAATTCCTCCTGTTACCAAAGCGCTTACAGACATCGACGCAAGACCGAGGAGCATTCCAAAACGAGGACCGAATGCAGCGCCTGCGAGGACAATAAGAAAGAAGATTCCGCTTCCTCCCCCAGGTAGATCAAGCAGACGGAGCAGACCTGAGGTTGCTGCGAGTACCCCAAGAATTGCGACAGTCGCCCCATTCATGGTCCCTCGGCGAATCTCGAGTGCCAAGGCTGCGAGGACGATTACCCCAACTAGCGCTGCAAGCAGTGGCGCATCCCCGGCGTGGGCTGAGTTCGGGAGCGCATCCTGGGGCAACCAAAATGGGTAGAGGAACGCAGCGACTCCAAGAATGGTTATTAGTAGGTACACGAATCGTGGGCGTGCAGCGCTCAATCCAAAACTACGGGCCTTGATCTCGGTAGTGCGTACCGCTCTCACTCTGCGATCACCATCTCTACCTCCTCAACAGTGAGAAATGGCGGCAAGACCCTGAGTACCTGAGGCGCAAATAGTGAGCCAGATAGGACTTGGCGCGCATCTCCCTCGGCAACAATCTCGCCGTCGCCCAGAACGGTCACCCTTGTAGCGCATCGAGCAGCGAGTTCAACATCGTGAGTAGCAAGCACGACAGCACCGCCACGCTCGGCATGGGAGCGAACGCAGAGTTCAAGCGCTGCGCGCGATGCGGCATCCATTCCGCGCGTCGGCTCATCAAGGAGCAGAATCTGAGCGCCACCGATTGCGACGGCTGCAATCGCAACGCGTTGCCTCTCTCCACCAGAGAGTCCACGCGGATGACGGTGCTCAACCTCTCGCAGTCCGAGTGACTCGACCCAGCAATCAATTGCACCTTCGTCGCGAGGCTTGCCAAGTAGCCGCAGCGTCTCGGCAAGTTCGTCGCGCACGGTCGGCGCGAATAGGAGCGTCCCTGGGTCCTGGGGTACATACGCAATGCTTGCGCTTCCTACGATCTCCCCTGAAGTTACGGAGACAAGATTGCTAAGCGCTCGAAGCAGTGTGGTCTTCCCGGATCCATTGCGCCCAAGGAGTGCAATCACATCTCCAGCAGCAATCTCCATGCTGACTCCGTGCAGAACCCTTCGGCGGGCAATGTCGACTCTGAGATCCTTAGCTGCAAGCAGCGTCTCGCCACGCGCTGGTCGATGATCGGCAGGGGCCTTGAGATCTACGCCGAGGCGCGTCGCAGTCGCACGTGCATCGCGCACTGTCAACGGCAATTCGGGCCAGCCAAGCGCGCGCCCTAAGCGCGTCACGCTCGGTGCGCCTGGGTAACGACCTATGACAGCAGCAGTGGTGCCGGGGCCATCTGTTATTTCTCCACGGGTCATCACGATTGCGCGGTCCGCGATGGGTGCTGCGCGCTCAAGCCTGTGCTCAGCGAGCAAGACCGTTGTCCCGAGGTCTGCGTTGAGGCGCGAGAGCGCTGCCAGAACATCGTCTGCTCCCTGGGGATCTAGTTGCGATGTTGGTTCGTCCAAGACCAATACAGAGGGTGCTAACGCGAGGGCCCCAGCGATAGCGCATCGTTGGCGCTCGCCACCGGAGAGTGTCGCTGGGGATCTATCTCGAAGGTGAGCGATGCCTAGCGCATCGAGTACCTCCTCAACCCTGCGTCGCATCGACGCCTCATCTAACCCGAGGTTCTCTAGAGCGAATGCGACATCGTGCTCAACACGGTCAACAACAAACTGAGCCTCTGGGTCTTGATGTACAAATCCAACAATGTCTGCGAGGTCGCGAGGCAGATGGTCCCGAGTTGATCGGCCGCCCACGATCACCTCGCCACCGAAGGTTCCGCCAGTTGAGTGCGGAGCGAGGCCATTGACACAGCGGAGGAGACTGCTCTTGCCCGACCCCGAGTCGCCGACAACAAGGAGTACCTCCCCCTCGGCGACGTTTAGGTCTATCCCGCTCAACGCAGAAGGCGAATCGGCACCTGCTCCCGGGTATGAAAAGGTGACGGAACGAAACTCAACTGTGCTCACGGTGTAACCAGCTCATTCGAGTGTGAATCAATGACTGATTCCCATGGCCTGCGAACCATGGGGGCAAGCAATGGAATAAGAGCAATGACTGGGATTAAACCAACCTGTGGCCACGCGAGTGGTGATGCGCTCCACGTAAGCGTGTCGTTACCATAAATAGTTAGAACACCGAGAGCTGCTGGAGAGATCCATGCAAGGGCGACCATAAGAGCGTCTGCTTTTGTGATGCGTCTGCGCCTATACCGGGCTCGCGCATTGGAGCGTGATGCAACCGCAACCGCTGCAATTATTAATGCCCCGCCGCAGATACCAAAGATCGCAGCCGAGTTTGTCGAACGCCCAATTAGTGCTACAAAAGAAGCGGCTAGGGCCAATAAGCCTGCCAATCCAAGCCACCCTGCAACGCGTTCCCCTCGAGCTGGTTCGCCATGGGAAAAACCGCGTGAATCCATTGATTCGGCGAGCGATACCGCGCGCTCTAAACCGCGTTCAAGCACAGGAACTACTAGGCGCAGCGACCTAGCTCGACGTACGACGCGTCCGCCGGTTCGGGCTCTATCAGCCTCGCGAACAGCGTGCACAGACTCGATGGTCGAGGGAACAAATGCGAGAGCGACTGTTATAGCGATACCGGCTTCGTGGAATGCGCGCGGAGCAGACTGCACCAATTCATAGTGTGAGATAACCGCGTTGAGTGCTCCGAATACTGCCATCACGCCAATGATCGTAAAACCCGCGACTAGAGCATCGAGAATTACTCCAGTCTCTATTGTTCCTCCGAGCGTGAACCCGCCAAGAAGTTGGGGAAGTGTTGCCTCAGGTATAGAGAACAGAATCCTCTCGCCTGTGTGCGTAGTTAAAGCAGCGAGAACGACACGTATCAGCGAGAAGATGACGCCGAGAGCGAGAAGCGCTGGGAACGCGCGCTTAAACGGCCCGTCAACCGCATGTGTCTCTACTGCAAGCGCGCAGATGGAGACAATGATTGCGATGTAGACAGGGCTCGGTGCCAATTGAACGCTCATCGCTGCAGCGAGCGCCCAGCCGAGCCATGCAACGGCATGCCAACTAGAGCGCATGGCGTGCGCTTGCTTTGTCGCTTGAGCCTCAGACAATTTTCTTCACCCTGATGTTGATTCCTATTCTTGGACCCCACTAGGGTGCCTCTTTGACAGCGGTCGCGCACAACCCCGGACGGTTTGCGCGATTCTGACCCGGTTCCGCCGGGCCAGAGTGGGGAAAGCCGGTGAGAGACCGGCGCTGACCCGCAACTGTAAGCGAGAACCCCTCGGGGCCATCGTGAGCCAGAATGCCCGCCACTGTCCGCCGGTTTACCGGTGTTTCCTAGTGGAACTGCCCGTCATGCGGGCAGGTTGGTTTAGGCCTCGCGGAAATGGGCCTTGGAGGAAGTCATGGTTCTTCGTCTTTTCTCGTTACCCCTATTTAGTGGCGCCCGCTTTAGGGGACTTCTAGTTGTCTCTTCTTTGTTGGCCGGGTTGGCGGCCCCCGCGTTCTCCCCTGTGGCCGCTGGTGCAGGCTGTGCGCCGGTCGTCGTCGCAGCATCTCCATCGCGGTTGGTTTCCTACGAGAGCAGCGCTCAGTCAGCAGCGGCTTGGTTGCGACTTCAGCAGTTAGCCGATGGCAGCTTCGAGCTCGCCGATTTTCCTGGCTTTGAGACCCCGGATGCGATTCTGGCGCTCGCTGAGGCGGCCCAGACGGGGAGCACTTGGTCGACCGCCGAGGCGAGAGCTGGCGTTGAGTCTGCGTCGAATTGCGGATTGACTGCACTGGACTGGATCGATGACTTCGCCGAAGCAGGCCTTGAAGCGGGTGATGCGGCGCGTATGGTGATTTTTGTTGCAGCGCCATTAGGGCTCTCGAGTACCGCTTTTGATCCTGGTAATGATGGCAACCCGATAAATCTTAAAACGACTATGGCTAACGCAAAAAGTGGGGGTTCTTATGGAACCTTTGGGGGCACGCTCTGGGTTGCAACAGCGCTGCGACTGCTAGGGGATCCGGTAGCGCCTGAGACAGATGCGTTTATTCGTGCCGGCCAGCACTCTGATGGTTCATGGGATTACACCGGCGATTTAAGTACTGAGACTCCATCCGATATCAATACAACTGCTCTCGCGATGATCGCCCTTGTGGCTGCCGGTGCGGACCGCGACGACGCGGCCTTGCGTAACGCCCTTGGGTACCTTGCCTCTCAGCAACAGTCGGATGGCGGTTTTCGAGAGGCCTTCAACGGCGATGAAGTAACCAATCCGAACGCGACAGCGCTAGCGATTCTCGCTATTACCGCTGCCGGGTGGGACCCCGATGATGACTTGTGGAGAGCTGCAGGACTAACCGGTTACGCCCCAGTTGTAAACGCTGCCTACGTGTCGCTGCGTGATGCATTGCGCGCAAGCCAGACAGGAGATGGCAATTACGCAAGTCCTTATGACATTTATGGAGTAAATACCTTTGCTACTACCGGCGGAATACATGGGATGTTGGCGAACTGGATAGGCGAATCTTTTGCTCTCCCGAACGAGACTGTGACAACAACTACAACAACGATTCCTGTTGTTAATCTTCCTGTGGGAGCGACTCCAGAAGTTGAGAGCGGCGAACTTCCCAACACGGGCGGAGAGATATTCCCACTCGGGTTGCTCGGGTTGATGTTGGTTCTCTCTGGTGCTGCACTAGTGCGCCTCAATAGGAGGCGGGTCAATGTTTAAGAGTCTGCGCTTTGCGCGCCTTGGTCTTGCTCTGACGGTTGCGCTTGGAGGGTTTTCTTTCTATGCCTCGGCTGCGGTAGCAGCTCCATCTGTTAATAGGGCCGCAGTTATCGTGGAGACCAGCAGCGGCACAAGTCGAGTTGTAATTGAATTCTCTGAAGACTCCATCACGGGTATTGAGGCTCTTCGCCGTGCCGGTGCTGAACCCGTTTTGTATTCATACTCAGGTGTCGGCGGTGCAGTCTGTCGACTCTTCGGAGTCGGGCGCGACTCGGGCGCGGATTGCCTCGGCGGAACAGGTGGCGATGCCCGTTACTGGGCATACTTCCGCTCAGCATCGGGCACGTCATCGTTTAAGTACTCGAACGTCGGTGCCGGGAGTACAGCAGTTCACGATGGTGACGTGGAGGGGTGGCGATTTGGAACAGGTGCCGCACCGGCATACGTCTCCGTAGCGAGCCTTCTCGGAGGCGAAACCACTACCTCAACCACCACTACGTCGATCGTGAGCCCAACGTCAAATACCCAAACTCCTGCGCAACGCAATTCACCGGGGGCGGGTATGTCGGCGGGCACTCCAGCGAAAGGGGCTACTGGAGGCGGCGATGAGTCGAATAACGCGTCTGGGATAGTGGATGGGCCTAGCGGAGCGGTCGATAATTCTTCAGAGTCGTACCCTCGCGATCGCTCGATAAGCGGAGTCCCTGCAGTAGCGGTGCTTGAAGTTCCTGCTGCAGGAGGGGGTCAAGGACCAGGATCATTGATTCTTCTAGCCCTTGGTTTGTCAGGCCTTGTCGGGTGCACAATCTGGGCACGTAAGGCGCGGGCACGGGCAAGCTCTCGCTAGGCAGGTTCGACTTCAGAAGCGGCTTCTGCTCGTCAAAGTGCGCGGCGCGCGCGCTCCTACTACCGTGAGACCCTATGGCGAATAAGCGCAGACCAACTGCGACCTCAGACTTCGGCGCGGGCCGACGCGAGAGCCATGACTCCACTGCATTTTATGAGCGCTTTAGTGCCCCAATTCTCTCGAGCGATGACACGATCAACGAATGCACTGTCGCTGATTCAATTATCTGTGGCGACGCGCGTGATATGTCAGCGGTACCCGATTCATCTGTCGCTCTCGTTATCACCTCGCCTCCCTATTTCGCGGGTAAGCAGTACGAACTAGAACTCGGTGAGGGCGGCATACCCGCTTCATACGTTGAGTACCTCGAGATGCTGCGCGATGTTTTTGCAGAGTGCGAGCGCGTGCTGCAGCCCGGAGGTCGAATTGCGGTGAACGTCGCGAATCTTGGCCGACGTCCTTATCGCTCACTTGCTGCGGATATCACAACAATTCTGCAGGACGATCTTGGGCTCTTGCTACGCGGTGAGGTCGTATGGGTAAAAGGTGAAGGTGCCTCGGGTTCTTGCGCATGGGGATCTTTTCAGAGTGCCGCTAACCCAGTGCTGCGAGACCTTTCGGAGCGCGTGTTGCTTGCATCTAAGGGACGCTTTGATCGCGCAATTACACGCGCTAAGCGAGAGAAGCAGGGTCTACCGTTTGAGAACACAATCTCGCGCGAGGAGTTCATGGAGGCGACGCTAGATGTATGGCGCATCGCCCCAGAGAGCGCGAAGCGTGTTGGGCATCCAGCGCCTTTCCCGATCGACCTACCAGCGCGCCTCATGCGCTTATATACGTATCGTGGAGATGTGGTACTTGATCCATTTATGGGGTCAGGCACTACAGCGGTTGCAGCGGTGCGTAATGACCGAAGGTATCTAGGCTTCGAGATGGATGCGCAATACGTAGAGTTGGCCGAGAAGCGAATCGCTGCGGCCAAAGAAGTTGGGGCAATAGACGCCCCACCCGCGGAGACATAAACCGCCGAACTTCGGGTGATAAGTGTCGCTATAGCGAGAACAACTACCCGAAGTTCAGGGGAAATGGGCATCGGGTCGTAACCTGAGGACGTGATCCCAACCCTCGGAGCAGTCAGCAGTGAGAACGTCAC
>JBAWWI010000080.1:0-9473 GCA_037146835.1 Actinomycetes bacterium
AGCTTGGTCATCTCGCCAAGATTTGCTCCCTTGCCGCCTAGGAGAAACTTCTGCTCCTTGGAGCCTTCTGAGAACGCGTATACATATTTCATGGAATTATGGGGTCCTTACGGGGATAGCCCTACGGGGATGGCCTTGGGGTATGGATAGTTCGGGGAATCCTAGAAGACGGGCAGCCTCAGAGCCGCTTCGTTATCGGGATCGTTAAATATTTGCTGGTTTAGTGCCGAGCAGTCTTCTGAGGCCTGGGCCTTCAGCCGCGCCCAAGACGCAGTCGAGCGACCGGCGCTGATACCACGATGGTCTTCGAGATGCGGTCGTGGGAGCCTTGGCGATTGGGGTCCCAGAGCCACCAAAGCACCGATCCAAGGGCCAGTAGCAGGCCTGGTGGGGAGTAGAAGAGAGCGGTAGCAACAGCCACTGGGAGCAGGTACCTAGAGAATGCTGGCCACCAAGTGAGCGCCTCGCCATTACTGCGAAGCACCTTCACGCCTCGCATCCTCTTTCCTAGAGTGCGGCCGGTGAGCGCTGTTGATGGAACGAGGTAGAGCAGCGCAAGCAGGGAGCTAGCCACGAGGACAGCCGTCGTTGGGCCACGAAGGGCCTCTTGGGTCTTCTTCAGCTCCTCTGCAGCAAGCTGGTCAGCCTTCTTCGCGGACTTCTCAGCCTCTTGTCGCTTCTGGACCTCTGCCTTCGCCGAAGCCTTCTGATCGCCGGTTGCCTTGCTCGCCTTGTCCTCTGCTGTTTTGAGAGACTTTGAGGCTGCAGATAAATCTTTGGCTGTGGCGGTACGCGCCTCGCCTGCTGTCGCGTTGGCCTCCTTCTGCACCGGGTAACGCTCAGAGATGATCTTGGCCCCCGCAATCTGAGTGCAGATCACTAGAAGAATTATGACTGTGAGATCGAAGACCATAGCGAGTATGCGCGGACGAGTATCGGCTAGCTCTACTCCTGCTGGAAGCGCTAGACGCGCACGCCGAGAGCGTTGAGATAGCGGTCCTCCGCCAACACTCGGAGCAGGCGAGTTAGGTGGGGCTGGACTCTGCGCTGAAATCTTGAGTGGCTCCCCGCCTACGGATGCCGAGAGTTCAATAGCACTACCTTCGATGACCCCAGAGTCTCGCGAAGCAATCTCTGCGTCGTATCGATCGCGCTGACTCTGATCCGAGAGCACATTCCATGCCTCGTTTAATGCCGCGCCCTCTAGCCGATTGGCCGTTCGTGCGGCTTCGTTCTTAGCCGAACTCTCGTCCTTTGCGGCTAGAGCCTCTTTGCGCTCGCGGTAAGCAGTCTTGATCTCCGCCTTAGAGGCTGCGCTGCTGACGCCAAGGATCGCGTAGTAATCCATTACAGCGGGAGGCGATCTCGCAGCCATGCAACGAGGTCTGCAATGGCAACGCGCTCTTGAGACATCGAGTCGCGCTCGCGAACTGTTACGCAGCGATCCTCAAGAGTCTCAAAGTCAACAGTTACACATAGCGGAGTTCCGACCTCATCTTGACGGCGGTAGCGGCGCCCGATTGAGCCAGACACATCTACGTCGATCATCCAGTGCGGCCGAAGAGCCGATGCGATCTCAGCAGAGACTGGTACGAGCTGCTCGTTCTTAGAGAGTGGAAGAACCGCAACTTTGATCGGAGCTAGGCGCGGGTCAAGTCGTAGAACAGTTCGCGTCTCGGTCTTCCCGGCGGCAGTCTCAACCTCTTCCTCTGAGTATGCAGAGAGCAGAAAGGCGAGCGTCGCTCTATCGGCGCCTGCTGCAGGCTCAATTACGTGCGGCACATAGCGCAGGTCCTTCTCTTGATCGAAGTAAGAGAGATCTTGCCCTGAGAACTCTGCGTGCTTCCGGAGGTCGTAGTCGCCACGGTTGGCTACGCCCTCAAGCTCTCCCCAACCCCATGGATACATGAACTCAACATCAGCGGTACCACTCGAATAGTGCGAGAGCTCGCTTGTCTCATGCTGGCGTAGACGCAGAGTGTCGGGAGCGATCCCAAGATCGGTATACCAACTCATGCGCTCATCGCACCAGTACTTAAACCACTTCTCTCCATCCTCTGGCGGGACAAAGAACTCCATCTCCATCTGCTCAAACTCGCGAGTTCGATAGACGAAGTTTCCTGGCGTGATCTCGTTTCTGAATGACTTGCCAACCTGCGCTATTCCAAAAGGCGGTTTGCGACGCATAGTCGTCTGAACATTTGCGTAGTTAACAAAAATTCCCTGAGCAGTCTCCGGGCGAAGGTATGCAATAGATGCAGCATCCTCAACAGGGCCCACGAAGGTCTTGAACATCAAGTTGAATTGACGCGCTTCAGTGAATGAACCTTTTGTTCCACATTTCGGGCAGGCCCCTGATTCGGGGAGTTGGTCCGCACGAAAACGCTCTTTGCATTGCTTGCAGTCGACAAGAGGGTCGGTAAACGTATCTATGTGACCGCTCGCCTCCCAGACGCGAGGTGCCATGAGAATTGCTGCGTCGAGCCCGACGATGTCCTCTCGCATCTGCACCATGGAGCGCCACCACGCCTCCTTGACGTTGCGCTTTAAGAGCACGCCAAGGGGTCCGTAGTCCCATGTAGAGCGGAACCCGCCATAGATGTCTGAGGACGGGAATACCAGTCCTCGACGCTTAGCGAGATTAACAATGCGGTCCATCAAATCAGTCTTTGCCATGAGAGCGACAGGCTACCGACCCTCCGGCATCAATGGAGTATTTCTTAAGGCCAGATTCATATTTTTATACGTATTTATTCGCCTAGGTTATATACGCCTAGGTGCGGCTCTACTTAGAGAAGTGCAGCGCTTCGCATCCGGCGCTCTAGATGATGCTCGACGGCATGAACCCCGAGAATCTCCACCTCATTGATCACCTCTATGGACGGGGGCTCGGCCATCACAAGGTGGAGCCCGCCCCCTAGGAGCATGACGAGAAGGGCAAGGCCTTCTGGCGAGATACGTCGCCCGCCGAGAGCTCCACACTCCACGCAGAGGACACCGCCCTCGGTTAGATCGAGAGCCGGGAATGGGCCATCTGATTCGCCACAGCGCACGCAGGTATCAAGGAGCGGCGCTAGGCCCTCGAGGGCGAGCACCTTCCAAAAGAATGCTGGAGCTATAACCGGAGAGGGAGTTGCGTTGAGAGTCTTTAGAGCACCGAGGAGCATCCGGAATAGGGACGGGTTTGGTTCGCGATCTGGCGAGAACTGATCCACTACCTCAAACATCGCCGCTGCGTGCACAAGGCTGTCGTAATCCTCACGCACACTGCGAAAAGTATCGAGACTCTCGACCTGTGTTACGACGTCAAGATCTCGCCCTCGATAGCACTGCATCGCCACGTGGCTCCCCGGGTCAAGGCGTGCACCGAAACGACTCCCGCTCTTGCGGACCCCTTTTGCAACAGCACGCACCTTGCCGGTCTCTGCTGTGAAGAAGGTAATGATTCGGTCAGCCTCACCAAGTTTGATGGTGCGAAGGACAATTCCTTCGTCGCGATAAAGCCCTGGCATCTTCTCAGCCTAAGCGAACGCAGATGGATGCAGCGGCTCTAGATGCGCTCGCCAAGAACCTTCGAAGTTCTTAGGACTCTTCTACCCCGCCGAAACGACGCTCACGCCGCTGGAACTCTGCGACTGCCGCTACGAGATCCTTGCCGCGGAAATCTGGCCAGAGGACATCTGTGAAAACGAACTCGGAGTATGCGGATTCCCACAGGAGGTAGTTAGAGACTCGGTACTCCCCAGATGTGCGTATTACGAGGTCGGGATCAGGCATATCCGGTGCGTAAAGGTGGCGAGCAATCATCTTCTCGTCGACCCGATCTGGGTTGATCTCCCCAGCCGCTACACCTTTCGCAATCTCGCGCACGGCATCTGCAATCTCAGCACGCCCTCCGTAATTGAAGGCAAACGTGAGGGTCATCCGGCGGTTACTCGATGTCTGTTGCTCTGTCTCCTCAATGCGCTGAACTACTCGCTTCGGCACTCGACCATTACGCCGGCCAATAAAACGCACCCGCACTCCGCGCTCGTGAAGATCGTCGCGTCGCCGAAGCAGCAGCGACTCGTTGAAGCGCATCAAGAACCGCACCTCGTCGAGCGGCCTACGCCAGTTCTCAGTAGAGAACGCGTAGACGGTCATCCACTTAATACCTAACTCAAGTGCGCCCTCAACTGCATCGAAGAGTGCTTCCTCGCCTGCAGCATGGCCCTCAGTGCGCTTCAGGCCGCGTCTCTGCGCCCAGCGTCCGTTGCCATCCATTACGAGTGCAACGTGTGGGGGGATTCGCTTTGGGTCGATGTCCTTCATCACGTCTACGCCTTTAATAACGTCTATTCCCTACATAACGTCGAGAAAACTAACCGCTGAAACAAGCCTTCGGCGGCGCTAGAAGAAATAGGCAATCCGGTACTAGCGAAGCATCCTGACTAACAGAACTGCCTTACTTGACGACGAGTTTGCCCTGCATGCCTGCTGCACGATGCCCTGGAAGCGTGCAGTAATAGTCGAACGAACCAGCCTTAAGCTTTACTTTCTTAGCCTGCATGTCGCCGTCACCACTTACCTCAAGGGCGAACCCAGGCACGCCAGAAATCACGAGATTGTGTGATCCCGACTCAGTGTTCTTTAGCCATATCTTCACGATGCCTACCGGCGCCTCTAACTTGGCGGGCTGAAAGAAGAGATTCCCGGAATCAACCTCAATGGAGGCAAGGGAGGGTCCGGTTGGCTGCACGTAGCCTCCTGCTCCCCCGGTAGATCCTCCACAGGCGCTGAGCCCCATGGCGGCCGCCAAAATGCCTGAAAAAATTAAGCGAGCCTTCATCCCGTTACTCCACTTGGGCCAGTAACCCCGGAGACTCCGGTCGGTGACCCGGGAGCCGCGGCAGTAACCACGATGTTTGCCTGCATGCCAGCGGCTCTATGCCCTGGGATAGAGCAGAAGAATGTATAGGTGCCGGCGTCGAGTTCAACCTTGCCGGAAGTTGCGTCAGGAGGGCCGACCTTCAACACAAAACCGGCGAGTTTCGCATCGGTGAAGAGGAGCGTGTGCTGGCCTCCTCCGTCGATGTATTTAAGGTCAAGTATCCCTGCGGTGGTGGTGTACTCGCTCTTATCAAACTTCAGTGACGAGAGTGCGGTTACAGAGAGAGTTGCAACAGCAGGTCCTGTCGGCTCAACAAAACCGGCAGCCTCTTCCTTCTTCTCACCGGCCGGCCCAAGGGCGAGCGTTCCTATCGCAAGAACAATGATCAATGCTCCGGCAGACATTGCCCAGAGGGGTGTGGTGCGGATGCGAGGCGATGCAGCGATAGTCGCGGCAACGACCAAAATAGCGAGCGTTAAAAGTGCTCCTACGAATACAGAGCCGTCGCCGCCGCTAAAGAGAAGCAGGCGCGAGATGTTCAGCACGACGAACGCAACGACAAGAATTGAGCAGACCGGAAGCAGTAGCGGAAGCCACAGGCGATCGCGGCGCTCCGCGTTCAGTCTCTGCTTCTCGTCAACGACGCTTACCGAAGGCGCATCGGCGCGTTCTGCGACCGCAACGCTTCCAGAGGACTCAGTTGTGTTCGTATCTTGCTCGCTCATCTACTTCCTCAGTCCCATCTCGATTAATTCACGATCCATCTCACGCAATGCCCTATCGGGGCGATTGCGTGACTCCTCTGATGCTGCCCATCGGAAGAAGATTACGGCAATTACCGCCCAGATTAGGAGCCCTGCCCCGATCTTCATGATGAGCCCTGCGATTAGTTGGTCGTCGAGCGCAGTTGCCCCCCACAATTTCGGGAGTGCTTCATAACGACGATACAGCGGGTGCGAGCCAAAAGTAAGAAACGTCGCGGGAACTGTCGGCACAATCGACTGAAGAAACAGGTAAACAACCTTCATCGGGGCAATGAGGCGAGGTATCTCGGGCAGAGGGCTCAATATCGGCATCCAAATTATGAAAGCAGAGATCAAGAGCGCTGCATGGACAGCGAAGTGGAAGAGGGCCGACTGGAGGGCAAGGTCAACGACCGCAGGCCAATGGGTCAGAACAATCATTGTGTTGAAGAGAATCAGTGCAGGCAAGAACCGCGACCACCAGGCCATCACCTTCAGCAGTCGCCCGGGGAGTGCCATTCGCATCATCCAGGCAGGGGTCCCCATCAAGAGCAACGGAGCAGCGATAAGTGTGTAGAGAAGGTGCTGAACCATGTGAACGCTGTACATGTAGCCCTCTGCCACATCATGGATTGGCCATGTTGATGCGAAGAGCAGCGTAAATGCGCCTAAAGAAAAAGAGGCTATTTGAAGCCTAGATACAACAACCTCTCCCACTGCCACACGCGAAGGACCGCTACGTACAACAAGTATCGCGTAGCTCGCAACGAGGGCTGCAACGAGTAGCCATACCTCGGGGTGGGGTGCCCATGCAGGGATGGCCGTCGCCATGAGGGTCAAACGTCAGCCAGGCCCGAGAGGGTTAGCAGCACAATTGTGAAGAGGAAGAAAGCCCCTGTAACCCCAAGAATGAAGAAGCGTCTAAAAATCTTCGCATCGGTCTTTAGGTGCATGTACCAACCGGTGACGATGAAGAACTTTGCTACCGCTCCGAATACCAGAATCGCCGTAATAGCGCCCTTCGACACAGACTTGTCGAGGTAATAGGCCCCAACTTCTGCCGCGGTAATAACACAGAGGACAACAGCGATCATTACGTACTGGAATGGAGAGGGGTGCGGGTGAAGTTCCCCCGGAAGCATCTCTAAATCAGAGGCCCCCTCAAGAAGGTGGTGCTCCGCCGGAGCGATCTCTCCGGTCGTTGCTGGGGCGGTAATTGTCTCACTCATGATCTGCTCCTAGGTTGGGATCAGGTAGACGACGGCGAAGATGACGATCCAGACAACATCCACGAAGTGCCAGTAGAGACCTGAAATCTCAACTGCCTCGGAGTTCTCTTTCCCTAGCTTGCCTTGCGCTGACATCCCCCAGAGCGAGAGCAGCCAGATGATTCCGATCGTTACGTGGAGTCCGTGGATGCCGGTCGCTACGAAGAAAATTGATCCTGAGACGTTTGTCCGCAGTGAGAGGCCCTGGCGGTAAAACTCGGTGAACTCAAATACCTGTCCGCCGATGAAGAGCATTCCGAAAGTGGCCGTAGCTAGAACCCAGACTCGAAAACGCCTGTGATCCCCACGCTGAATTGCTGCAAGCGCCAGCACCATGGTGAGGCTCGACATCAAAAGGATGAACGAGGTAACTGACGTAAACGGAATGTTGTACAGCGACCTAGGGGTAGGCCCTGTCAGGTTGCGGTTGCGATAGAGCAAGTACGTCGTAATAAACGCGCCGAAGAATAGGCAGTCCGAGGATAGGAATACCCACATCGCGAGTTTCGTATTACTAACGCCAGCGCTCGGGACATGATGATCATGCTCGATCGCGTGCGCGTCGGTGTCGTGGTTTACAGGAAGCGCTACCTGTGCCATTACTTAGCCCTCCTGCGTTCCGGGCTCGATGGCCCAGCCGTACATTCCAAATAGGAGAAGCAGCACCCCAGGAACGGCTAACCAGGGGCTCTTGAATACTGCCGCGTAACCAATGACTGGCAAGCCCGCTGCAAGAACTAGCGGGAAGTATGAAGGCGATGGAAGGTGGATCTTCGAGACATCGACGCTCGATGCAGGATCGACCTCAAGCTCTGGGAGACGCACCAATCTGCCTTCGTCATCCTCCGTGTACTTACGGTGCCAGAAGTCGTCTCTAGCCTCAACCTGAGGAACAACAGCAAAGTTGTACGCAGGTGCTGGCGACGGAATACTCCACTCGAGAGTACGTGCATCCCACGGGTCTGGGCCCGAGATTGGTCCACGCTTCCAAGACCAGATGACGTTCGTGATGAAGAGCAGTACCGCAAAGGCAATCAGGAACGAGCCGGCGGTTACTAATTTGTTAAGGGTGTCCCAGCCGAGTCCTGCGGAGTACCTGTAGGTACGTCGCGGCATCCCAGTCAGCCCCAAGAAGTGCATCGGGAAGAAGGTGAGATTAAAGCCAACAAATATGATCCAGAACGAGGTCTTCCCAAGCTTCTCGTTCATCATTCGCCCGAACATCTTCGGGAACCAGTAGACGATTCCACCGAGTATGGCGAATATGAGTCCGCCGAAGAGTACGTAGTGGAAGTGAGCGACGACGTAGTAAGTGTCAGTCTGCTGCGTATCGGCTGGAACGATCGAATGGGTAACACCGGAGAGTCCACCGAGGGTGAACATCGCTATGAAACCTAACGAGAAGAGCATCGGAGTATTTATTCGAAGCGACCCTCCCCAGACTGTGCCCAGCCAGTTGAAGATCTTCACTCCAGTTGGCACGGCAATAAGCATGGTGGAGAGACCGAACGCTGATACGGCGACAGGACCAAGACCTGTAGCGAACATGTGGTGGGCCCAGACTCCCCAACCCATGAATCCGATTGCGATACCAGAGAAGACAACAACGGAGTATCCGAAAAGAGGCTTGCGCGACATGACCGGAAGGATCTCGGAGACGATTCCCATTCCCGGAAGGATGAGGATATAGACCTCAGGGTGACCGAAAATCCAGAACAAGTGTTGATAGAGAAGCGGGTCTCCACCGTTCTGCGCTACGAAGAAGTTGGTCATGTAGTTACGGTCGAAGAACACCATGATCAATGCTGCTGTTACCACTGGAAGCGCAAAGACAGTTAGGAACGCAACGATGAGCATCATCCATACGAAGACCGGCATGCGCATAAGCGTCATTCCTGGTGCACGCATGTTGAGGATGGTGACTACGAAGTTAAGAGCCGAGGTGGTAGATCCAATACCGAGCATGATTAGCCCGATTACCCAGAAGTCAGGGCCGTGGCCAGGCAAGTAACCAGCGCTCAGAGGAGTTGATGTTAGAGGCGTATATCCGAACCACCCACCGTTGGGCATATTTGCGATGCCCGTAAAGATGCTGGAGTAGACGAAGAGTCCACCGAAGAGAAACACCCAGTAACCGAACATGTTCATGCGAGGGAAGGCGACGTCTCTCGCACCGATCATGAGGGGTATTAGGTAGTTACCGAATGCAACCGCCATTGGCATTCCAACAAGGAAGACCATTGTGGTTCCGTGCATCGTGAACATTGCGTTGTACTGGCCGGCGGTAAGAACCTGTCCGTTCGGGGCCATGAGCTGCAGGCGAATCAGCAGCGCCTCAATACCTGCAATTACAAAGAACAGAAGTGCGGAAGATCCATAGAGGATTCCGATCTTCTTGTGGTCGATCGTCGTGAACCAGCTCCAGAGCCCGGAGGTGGCGGCTGGCCTGCGGAGAGGGTCAACGCGCGTCTTCATTACCTCAGTCGATTGGGTCTCGACAACAACTTCTGAGGAAACTTCTGGAATGACTTCGGGAACGGCCGTCACGGTCGTACCTCCATAATTTCTGGGGCTATTTCTGGGGCTATTTCT
>JBAWWI010000081.1:0-9333 GCA_037146835.1 Actinomycetes bacterium
CGCTTAATCCTCGAAGATGATCGTGCGGTTACCGGTGAGCAACACTCGAAACTGACAGTGAGCCGATAACGCCTGTGCGAGTACAGCGCACTCCAGTTCGCGCCCTCGCCGAGCCAAGTCATCCGGCCCGTCGCGGTGAGAGACTGCAGTTGATGCTTGGGCGATGATGGGGCCCTCATCAAGATCCACTGTCGCATAGTGCGCAGTAGCTCCGATCAATTTCACTCCACGATCCCAGGCTCGCTGGTAGGCGCCCGCACCTATAAATGCAGGCAAGAGAGCATGGTGCACATTGATTGCAGGAGCGTGAATTCTCTCTAGGAAATCAGCAGAGAGAATACGCATGTATCGAGCGAGGACGACAAGATCAAAATCAAAACCATCAAGAGCCTCTAGCACTGCGGACTCGTGCTCCTCGCGCGTGCGTCCATCTACTTTTACCTCTATGAACGGCACGTCGAATCGTCGAGCTAAGTCTGCATGGTCAGGTTGATCGGAGACGATGCAAGCAACATCGATGGGGTTCTCAGCAAGCGCTACCTTCGACATCACGTCATAAGCGGCATGCCCCGCACGAGAGACAAATAGTGCGATCCGCGTACGAGTCCCTAGGAGGCGGCATGTCACTTCACCAGAAGTGAGTGCCGCTATTTCATCGCGCATGACTTCAACAGATTGAGCACTCGGGATTGAGATAACCATTCGCTGCACAAATGCCAGCCCCGGAATCGTGTGCTGCTCTGCCTCTGCGATATTTCCGCCGATATCGCGTACGTAAGAAGTTGTATCGGCGACAAGTCCGGCGCGGTCTGGCGCGGAGACTAAGACCACAACATCTTGATTCACCGCTTAACCACTAAGCCTTTTGCCTCGAGGTCAGCGATGAGAGCTGCGTTCGTGGTGCCGAGCACCGATGCCAGGACAGTTATGTCGTCTCTCCGGAGCGTCATCACCTTGCCGGCATAATCTCCACGGCGAATCTGGATTGCAGATACGTAGCGACGAATCGCCTCTGCCATCGGGGAGTAGAGCGCAGCGAGCCCTACCAAATCAAGGCTTATGCTCTCGCGGCTTGTATCTCCTGGGAGCGCAATCACGCCCTCGGGCTGGGGCATCATGACCTCAGCGCGCACGCCATAGAAGTCTGCGAGCCGGAGCAAGCGCGGCGCAGAGATTGAGCGCTCGCCCCTTTCATATGCCCCGAGCACAGAGGCCTTGAACTCTTTGTTGGACTCAACCTCGACTGCGTGGAGAGAGAGCCCCTTCTGGGTGCGCACGGAGCGAAGCCGCTCACCTACCGCGATCCCGAATCGCTCGACTGCTGCTGCCTCAAACTCGTCGACAACTCCACTCGATGCGGTGGGTTGCTCATCGTCAAAATCGTTCACTCTCCAATCCTGCCTCATCTAGCGCCCGAAGGCTGAGACCTAACTAAGTAATTGTGGTCTTTGTCACTCAAGTAGGTATGAATCGCCCACCTCGGGTAGGTTTTCAATCTGATTTCTAACCGATCCTTCGAAGGGACACTCCATGCCAGCACCTGACCCCAAAGACCTTGGACCACTCGCAGCTCTAGTCGGCACATGGGAAGGAAACGAGGGAGTCGACATCTCCTTCCACAACGACAAGGACGCCGTAGCGGAGATCCGCTACACCGAGAAGGTCACGATGAACCCCTTCGGACCTGTCGTCAACGGCGAGCAGTCTGTATACGGACTCGACTACCGAATGGCCGCGTACAAGGATGGCGAAGACGAGCCGTTCCACACCGAGATTGGCTACTGGCTCTGGGACGCAGCTGACCAGCAAGTTATGCGCTGCTTCTTGGTCCCCCGCTCCACAATGGTGCTAGCCGGTGGCACATGCACTGCTGATGCAACCAGTTTCAAGATGACCGCCGAGAGAGGCTCTCTCACTCACGGACTCCTTGAGAGCATTTACTTCTCTCAGAACGCAAGCACCTCCTCCTACACCGTTGACATAACAGTGCACGACGAGAACTCTTGGTCATACGACCAGACCACCTCGGTTGACCTTCGCAAGCACGAAAAGGGTTTTGCTCACACAGACCGCAATACTCTGCGACGGGTTAGCTAACACCTGATGATGGATCTACTTGCTGCCGACGAACTACTTACTACGACGAGGTCGGTACGCAAGCGACTCGATCTAACGCGTGAGGTATCACTCGACGATGTAATGGAGTGCATCGAGATTGCGCTCCAGGCCCCGACGGGCTCTAACCGTCAGGGCTGGTCGTTCGTGGTCGTCACCGATCCTGCGAAGCGCTCGGAGTTAGCGCGTCTCTATAAAGATGCGATAACGCTGTATTCGCAGATGCCTCGCCCCGAGTACGAGGCGGGTGACCCACGTGAGGCAAGCAGCGTTAAAGTTGCTGAATCAGCTTGGTACCTAGCTGAGCATCTGCACGAAGTCCCCGTAATTCTTGTTCCCTGCATTGAGGGTCGAGTTGAGGAGGCAGGCGTACTCGCTCAGGCATCAACCTACGGATCGATTCTCCCCGCAGTCTGGTCCTTCGCTTTAGCGGCCCGGGCTCGTGGCCTTGGGACATCCTGGACCTCTCTCCACCTCATGTATGAGAAAGAGGCTGCGGAGATCCTTGGAATTCCTGACCACGTGACACAGGCTGCCCTCCTCCCGGTCGCATACTTCACCGGAGATACATTCAAGCCTGCCGTCCGTTTACCGGCACGAGATGTAACTCATCTCAACCAATGGGGAACTCGGCCGTAGGACCACGTTCGGCGCTCTTACCGCCCCCACTAATGCTGTGGCGGTAACACAAAGTCGTAAATTGGATTGAGTATCGCTAGGTGACCTTGGCGCGACCCAACACGACCCGTTATTCGCAGGCGTACCCCAAGGCGAATCCCGGCAACCGCGTGACGGCCAAGGAATATCGCGTCAACTCCGCCAGTCTCGTCTACCAACGTAATTTCTAGCGTTCTAACGTCGTCGCTCCAAGGTCTAACTCTTATCGAGTGGACCCTGCCCTCAAGAGTGGAGTGACTGCGCCACCTTGCATCGGCGAGATGCTCAACGATCTCTGGGGGAATGACTTCTCCATTGCTGCTCATCACTTCTCGCGCTCATGATGAGTCATATCTACGTCATGGTCAGGGACCAAGTGGTAAGGCACGAAGGTCACGTTTGCATGCGGAACCTTGCCCAGAGCGTCCGCTATCGCATCAGCGGTTCGGTCGTGGAATAGGCGGTGCCATGCAGAAGCAAACTCTCGCCGTGGAAGCAGCACCGTTACCTCGGTGTTCCCATCTGCCGCTTCGTCAGAGACTATTTGAAGTGCTGTGTGTGCAACCCTGCGGTCGGGGCACTCAACTAACTCCAGGGCAAAGCGCTTCAATGGAAGCTCTCCCCACTCATCTGCAAGGCGCTCGGCGCGCAATGGATCTACTGCGATGTGC
Organism: Actinomycetes bacterium; assembly: GCA_037146835.1. Taxonomy (GTDB): domain Bacteria; phylum Actinomycetota; class Acidimicrobiia; order IMCC26256; family IMCC26256; genus IMCC26256. Next base: position 3,444 of record JBAWWI010000081.1, read on the forward strand.
ACAGCACGCAGTTCGTCCGGCCTGAGCGTCCTTCCATACTGCATAGCTCGCGCAGCTGCGCGGTCGAGGCCATCTATAAGCACAATTACTGAATGCTTCCTCAATATCGGAATCTGCGCAGCATCCTGAGCCCCAACTGAGAGCTGCTCCTTCTCCGATTCATAATGACGATTGAGTCGAACTAGGAGAAAGACCAAAACTGGAACGAGGATCATGATCGCCCACGCCCCTCCCCAGAACTTCGTAACACCAATTACAACTGTGACGATTCCGGTTACAACAGCGCCCGTTCCATTGATCAGCAGCCCTACTCTCCAACCCTGTTCATGTAGGCGAATATGGCGAACTGCCATCCCTGCCTGAGACAACGTAAACGATGTGAACACGCCGATTGCGTAGAGCGGAATCAGGTGAGCCACATCCGCTTGGAAGAGAACTACGAGACCCGCCGCTGCAACTGATAGCAGAATGATTCCATTAGAGAAAACCAGACGATGCCCGCGCTTTGTGAGTTGCTTGGGCATGAAAGCATCATCCGCGTGGAAAGAAGCGAGGCGTGGAAAATCTGCGAAGCTCGTGTTTGCGGCCAATACAAGGATCAGCATCGTGGCGGCCTGAACGATGAGGAAGAGCACATGACCTAAGACTCCGCCGCCGAAGACCCCAGTAGCTATCTGCGATATCACTGTCTGCTTGTTGTTCGGGACTACATGCATGTGCGCCGCAAGCCACGAAATGCCTATGAACATGACGCCCAAACATGCGCCCATGACCATTAGCGTCGAGCGCGCGTTCTTCCATTCTGGGCGTTTGAATGCAGGCACTCCATTTGAGATCGCCTCGACACCTGTCATAGCCGCTCCACCAGATGCAAATGCGTGTAAGAGAAGGAAAATGCTCGCTGATGCCTGTACCCCTAAGACCTCTGTACTGGTATTCGGAACTGAATGGAGTCCGCCAGTTGCAGCCCTCACGAGCCCAACTCCGATCATGACAAACATGCTTATTAAGAATGCATATGTTGGAACCGCAAATACTTTGCCCGATTCTCGAACGCCCCGAAGGTTCCCCAACGCGATGATTGCAATGAATCCGAGAGCGATCGGCACCTTGTATGGACGGAGCGACCCAAATGCTGAGTACAACGCAGCAACTCCGGCGGAGACCGATACTGCAACGGTGAGTATGTAATCAGTGAGGAGCGCTACACCGGCGACCTGAGCCGGCATAAGGCCAAGATTGTCCTTAGTGACGATATAGGCGCCTCCAGCCGATGGATATGCCTTGATCGTTTGTCTGTAGGAGAACATCAGGATTACAAGAACGCCTACCATCGCCAACGTAATCGGCAGGACTAGTGAGAAGGCGAGCAGACCTACAACGGGTATCAATGTACGAAGGATCTCCTCCGACGCGTAAGCAGTCGAGGAGAGCGCGTCGCTCGCGAATACTGCGAGAGCGGTAGGCCTCCCCAACCTCTCGTGCTCAAGTTGGTCTGTGTTGAGGGCTTTACCTAGCACTCGAGTCTTGATGCGGTACCGCCGAGTCTCTGCGATCTCGCCATAATTCCCTGCGACACCAATGCGGGGAGAGGGTGGAGTCGAGAGATCGCCATCTACAGAATCAAATTTTGCTGCCATCCCTCTATTAAACCTGCTTTCTCTCACTCCATCTGCACGGAGAGTTGGCTAAGGCGTAAGGAACGCGTAAAGATTCCTTTGTGATCCCCAATATTGAGCGTTCGAAGCACCGATTCAGGGGTTTTGCATTTGGGGGATGTGCAATTACTCTCGGCACCGTTGCCTTCCTTCCGATGCGCAGCCAACTCACGAGTGCCCCCGTAGCTTTAGTGCTTGTAGTTGCTGTGGTCGGAGCAGCAGTTCTAGGAGGAACGCTTCCGTCCCTAGTAACCGCTGCAGTAGCAGCGTTCATCTTGAATCTGCTGTTCCTAAAGCCATTTGGAACACTAAAAATTGCGACAGCAGAGGAGGTCATCACATTTCTTTCGTTCGTAGTCGTTGCTCTCATAGTTGGGCAACTAGTCGTACGCCTCACTAAGCGGGAGCAGCAGATAGATGAGAGCTCTCTCGAACTCGCAGAATTAGATGCGCGCCTATCCGCCGAGGTTGAGACCAGACAGCTTCTCACCACTGAAGCTCGGCGCGCCGAGACCCTCGAGCAGATCGACATCCAACGCGCATCTCTCCTACGGTCCGTCTCACATGATCTCCGCACTCCGCTTGCTGCGATACGTGCGGTGGCGACCGACCTGAGGGATGGAATCCAGTATGACGAAGGAACGCGTTATGAGTTGCTCACGACAGTCTGCGACGAGGTCGATCGGCTCGACAGGCTCGTCGCAAATCTTCTGAGTATGAGCCGAATCGAGGCTGGAGCATTTACTCCAGATCGCCAGGCCATCGATCTACTTGAGCTCGTCGAGGAGCGACTGCGTCGCCTTGCCTCACTCTTAGCTCTGCACGAGATCCGGGTTGATATTCCTCAAGACTTGCCGCTACTTGATGCTGACTACTCCCAACTTGAGCAAGTCCTAACCAACCTCCTTGCAAACGCTGTCCGCCACTCTCCAGGGGGAAGCGACATCTGGATTACCGCACGCAGCGAATTAACTAATGTCCGAATCGAGATCTCAGACCGAGGGTTAGGCGTTCCAGAAGAAGCGAGCGATCTCATATTTGAAGCCTTCCGCACAGGGGAAGGCAGCGGCTCAACTGGAATTGGGTTGGCAATCTGTCGGGCCATCGTCGAGGCCCATGGCGGCGCTATCTGGGTAGAGAGAGCGTTCGGCGGCGGAGCTTCCTTCGTCTTTACGGTCCCCACACAGAACAATCTCAACACAATTGGGTCTGCGGGGTGATTCGTGATTCGGATACTGCTTGTAGATGACGAACCAGCCATTCTCAAGACTGTGCGCGCCGGGCTAGAGGCTCGCGACTACACAGTGACTACTGCAATCACAGGCGCTGGCGCTCTCGAATCGATAAACGCTAATCCCCCGGACCTTGTTGTACTTGACCTCGGGCTACCCGATATTGACGGTGTAGAGATCTGCCGACAAATCAGAGCCTCGAGTGCGGTTCCGATCATCGTGTTATCTGCTGAGTCATCCGAGAATCGCAAAGTAGTAGCGCTCGACGAGGGCGCGAACGATTTTGTTACAAAACCATTCTCGATGCCAGAGCTACTCGCTCGAATACGGGTAGCGCTACGGCTCCACTCCAGGGCAGCCTCAACCACAGCACCCGAGAAGCTAGATGTCGGTCGTATCCATATCGATCTAGCTAGACACACGGTAAATATTGGTGATGAGCAGATTGACCTAACGCCCAAGGAGTTTGCGATGCTTGCAGCGCTAGCTCGCGACCCAGGCCGAGTCTTCACGCATAGAGCACTTCTCCACGAGGTGTGGGGACCAGGTTACGACTCCGAGAATCATTATTTACGTGTATATGCGAGCCAAATACGCAAGAAACTCGGTCCGATAGAGGCAGCGATGCTTGTGGCTGAGCCAGGGGTTGGCTATCGCCTAAATGAACCTGAACCCGAGCCTAAGGCAGCACCAGGAGAAGCGATACCGCACGATTTATAGACCAATAGCACATACCGAACATGGGACTTTCTCGAGACGCACGAGTCTCACTTAAGCAGAGACGTGCGGTGCGACTTGACGCTCGTAAGTACCTGAGAACAGCGGCGAAGAGACCAAGAAGTCTGCAGTAGAGCGGTTGCATGCAACAGGGATATTCCACACGACAGCAATACGCAGCAAAGCTCGGACATCAGGATCATGAGGCTGAGGCTCTAGCGGGTCCCAGAAGAAAAGCAGCATGTCGATTCCGTAATCAGCGATGCGGGCACCAATCTGTTGGTCCCCTCCTAGAGGACCAGATCTCAGTCGCTCGATCGGAAGCCCTAGCTCCTCTGCAAGCAAACCGCCGGTGGTACCGGTAGCGCAGAGTTCGTGCTGCGAGAGAATCTCCCTATTCTCACGCGCCCACTCAAGCAAGTGCTGCTTCTCATGATCGTGCGCTACTAACGCAATACGTTTTCGCGCGGGGAGGCTGGCATCGGGGAGTTCGTTATCTGTCATGGGGCGAGTCTCCCCTATGCGGAGGGCCAACTGGTGCCGCTGAGATCAAACTCCGGCAAACGCAATGCGAATAACGCTCGCCTCGGCCACGGCGCCATCCTTCATCGAGTAGGTCTTGAGCACAATTGCACCTCTTGGCTGGGTTGGCTGAGTAAATGAGACCACATCCGTGAATGGCCCCATATCGCCGTTCGATCCACCCATCGCTGGGCCACCGCCAAGAGGGGGCGCTGTACGGTCTTGCCGGATCTCAACATTGAATGTGGCCTCAAAGGCAGTGCTCTGGCCCTTTAGCGTTACCGCGCTAGTGATCGCTGCTCCAGCGCTTGGGGAGGTGAGCACGAGGTTTGGGGTTGATGATCCAAGTACCCACCAATGCCCGGCTGAGTCGAGCTGTCGAACAAGAACTGTCGTAACAACTCCAGGGTTAGTTGCCTGTACCGGTACCTCACCCGAGCGCGAGTCACCTGCTACAAATTGCCCAACAATCGGCGATGTGAAGCCGACGTACTCGTTAGCAAAAGCTGTGGCTGCCTCGACAGGACTGCTGTAACGAACATCTCCTACAGGGAAGACTGCCGTTGAGAGATCTAAGGCAACGGCCTTAGTTGTAGTCGTTGTCGCGGGCTTTCGCGATGTCGTTGTGGTGTCAGAGTCGGAGCCTCCTCCGCATGCAGCTACGAGTAGTGCTGCGATAAGCGCTCCGACGATTGCTGTGGTCCACTGGCGTCTAGGCATTCGACTGCCTCCTAGGTAGGGGTCTGAACGGGCTTATAGAGATTGCTGTAGATAAAGGCTAGAGATTGGGGATACCGCTCACTGGAGTCTCTCCTGCATTACGCGAGCCTCATAGGGCCAATAGTCCCACTTTGAGTTGCTTTAGTTTCGTCGCTCGGGCAAGCGGCCGGAGGATGCCGACCTCGCTTAGGTCTAGCTTCAGCCACCAGGCTCACTACCGGCCTCTAATGCGAATACCTCTGCTCTAGCGGCGTTTATCGCTGCCAGACGCGCTGGGTCTTGCTGAACTGCCTCCTTCGCATCTCTTGCTTCATCGAGCTCCGAGGTATCACCCTCGATTCGAGCGATGATCGAACGAGACGACGCTGCGATTGCTGCCCGCTCAACATCATTTGCGTCTACGTCTCGCGCATAAGCATTGATCGCCATAGCAAACTGCCTCACAACTAGCCCGTCATCTGGTGGGCATTGGAGGACCATCCCACCATCGCCGGTCTGGATGAGCAGGTATAGCTCACGCTTATCTGCAACCTCTCGCTTCTGAGCAGCGAGCGATCCAAGCATTCCGATCCCTCCAAATAGGAGACCACCCGCGGCCATGCGAGTAAGAGTTGGGCGGTGAGACATTGAGAGGTTCCCTCCACTCTCGACATCGGCGGAGCATCCGCGCAGCCAGACGGTACCGCCCTTAGGGGTAGTTAGCGTGCGCTCGTGTAGCACCACTCCGCGGTACTCGCCGAGGCGTTTGCCACTAGGACTCTCTGCCTCTGCCAACTGCGTATTTGCAATCTGCAACTGATTACTGCGCGAGATCTCTGTGTCCCTAACCCTTCGATGGGCCTCTGCAATGGCCGTAGCATGCGCACGCTCAGCATCACGCACCGCTCTGCGCGCAGCCTTCAACGCTCGCCGCTCAGATCGATCCAGGGGACGCTTAGCCCCAACCGACATCTGCATAGACACCTGCATCGAGACTGGCGGTAGAGACGCATCGAATCCATCCAAGCCATCAGGATCTATGACAGCTGCACCATCAAGTGC
>JBAWWI010000082.1:0-9321 GCA_037146835.1 Actinomycetes bacterium
GCGTGCAGGTGAGGATCTCTGAGGCAGCAGCCGGGCGCTTCGCCGAGTTCCGCATTTCTTAAACCGCGGCTCAACTCATATTCGGTGGTGGCTTTAGCGCTGCCATTACAAGCGCACCATTAGCAACTGTCATGCGCCCTTTAAGATTGCACGCCCCATCCGCGCCAACCCACCATTTTAAGTAACGACTCTTGTGTGCCTGCCTGTGTCGCTCCGCCTCATCGGTAGCGCCGGCAACGACACGATTAGTTGCATCGCGCAGATCGCGAACCGTTACATGCTTGGAGAGGTTTAGAAGTTGAGTCTCCGTATTAGGCGCAACGATCGCACCGCGTGCTACCTCAACGGCCTGAGCGCTCGAGAGAGTCCCTGAGCGCAGAGCCGCCTGAGTGACCGGGAGGTGCTGAAGTTGACCAGCGAGCATTACAACCGATTGGGCCTCATACTGCGGGCAATCGGTCTCATTAGCGAGCCACTCGGAGATACTCTTCGCGCCCTCACCTTTCCAGCCATTGGTGCGCTCAACCTGGCCCACCGCCAAGGTGCGCAGAGAGTCGCCACTACGGCGTACTTCATCGGCCAACCCCACCAACTCGCGTGCTCCGGCAGCGTCGACAGCCTCTACCTCGATGGCTGCCATTGCGGATCGGAGTTCTGTATGGGCGTTTCGCAATCTATCGAACATATGTTCGATTATAAAAGAGGGGTGGGACAGGGTTCCGGGATTCGTCCGGTATGGGTTCAAATCTCCGCCCCTCGCCACGCCACCGGTAGTCTGCACCTGTGACTTCGCAAGGTTTCGTGCCCCCTCCGTATCCCCAGGATCGCCTCGATACGCTGAAGAAGGTCGCAGACGCGCTCCCAGGGGGAATGGTTGATTGCTCCGTTGGAAACCCAGTAGATCCAGTTCCCGAGGTGGCATTAGAGGCACTAGCGGCCGCTGCAGCGCTCGGGAATACCTACCCTCCTACGATCGGATCACCGGATCTGCGCGGGGCTGCATCACGTTGGTTGCTGCGTAGAGGCGGGGTTGATCTCGACCCAACTAGCGAGATAATCGCCTGCATCGGCACCAAAGAGTTGGTTGCATCGCTTCCGCATTACCTCGCGCTGAGAGATCCCTCTCGCGACACGATTCTTTACCCGGCTGTTGCATACCCAACATATGAGATGGGGGCAACGCTCGCAGGCCTTCGCTCGGTACCTGTATCTCTCCATGCAAACTGGCACATCGATTTAGATTCAATTAGTGCCCAAGATGCGAGCCGCGCACTTGTGCTCTGGCTTAACTACCCGGGCAACCCGACCTCGACCGTCGCTGGTGCCGCAGAGATGGCGCGCATCGTCGAGTGGGGACGCGAAAACGGCGTGCTCATCGCGTCTGACGAGTGTTACTACGAGTTCTCGGGCCAAGAGGCTGCCGCTACCGCCTTAGGTACTGGAAATGAAGGAGTAATCGCTGTCCACTCGGTATCCAAACGCTCCAATCTGGCGGGATTCCGAGCAGGCTTCATCGCCGGAGACAAAGAGATTGTTAAGTATCTAGGTGAGGTTCGTAAGCATGCTGGCTTGATGGTCCCAGGACCCGTTCAAGCTGCCGCTGCAGCTGTTCTCGATGATGACGAGCATGTCGATATTCAGCGTGCTCGTTACTCGGAGCGGCGTGCACTGATGCTCGATGGTCTAGCTAGACATGGTTTGAGCCACGAGGGGGGCTCTGCGCTTTTCTATCTGTGGCTGCGAAGCAATGACGGAGTTGATGGTTGGACCGCAGCCGCAAGACTCGCCGAGTCAGGCTTCATCGTTGCGCCTGGAGACCTATACGGAGCGGCCGGGGTGGAGCATGTGCGTCTGGCTCTCACTCAGCCAAACGAGCGACTCGAACTCGCCCTTGAGCGTCTTGATGCTCGGGTATAAGACTCAAGATTGATGTTTTTTCCGAGGCTCTAGAGAACCACTTAACTCGCTCCGGAAGCATTGGCTGGCTATTGAAGGCCTTTTGGAGCCGTCGGGAGTGCCGCTCGCGTTCTAGGGTTAGACGGTGACTCTTCAACAGACCAATTCTCAACACTCCAATCTCCGCGAGACCATCGAATCGTTATGGGCCTCCCGGGACGATCTATCTGCGGTGATGCCGATTACTGATGCTCGCGCTGCAGTACATGAGGCGATCGAGCTTCTTGATAGCGGCGATGTTCGCGTCGCCGAGATGAACGGCACAGGTGTCGACGCCGAGGTAATCGTTCACCAGTGGCTGAAGCAAGCCATCCTCCTTCTGTTTCGCCTCTCCGACATGGAGACGAGCGAGCTCGGGCCTTATGAGTACCGCGACAAGATTCCTCTGAAGCGTGACTATGCCTCTGCTGGCGTGCGCGTTGTCCCCGGAGCATCTGCGCGTTGGGGAGCACACCTTGCACCCGGTGTCGTGATGATGCCTTCGTACGTAAATATTGGTGCACGAGTCGGTGCTGAGACAATGGTCGATACTTGGGCAACTGTTGGTTCGTGCGCGCAGATTGGTGAGCGCGTTCATCTCTCCGGCGGGGTCGGAATCGGTGGAGTATTAGAGCCACCGCAGGCCTCTCCAGTGATGATCGGTGACGACACGATGATCGGCTCACGATGCATCGTCGCTGATGGCGCACGCGTTGGTTCCGGTGTAGTGCTCGGTGCAGGCTCTGTCCTCACCTCTTCTATCCCTGTTATTGACGCTGAGACTGGTGACGAGATCTCGCGTGGAGTTGTACCTGATTGGTGTGTGGCGATCTCTGCCACTCGGCCTCGCAAGTTTGAAGGTGGAGAGTTCGGACTTCCCTGCGTGCTTGTAATCAAGCGTCTAAATGAGGGTGAGCGCCACGACAAGAGCAAGCTCAATGACATTCTGCGCGAGGGTGGCGTCGCTACCTAATGCCCCCTGACCTTCTTGCCCTTACTGCGGATCTGATCGCCATTCCGTCTGTCAGTCTGAATGAGACAGTCATCGCTAATTTTGTAGAGGAGCGATTGACGCAGCGTGCTCCGTCGCTTGAGTGCATTCGAGTCGGCAACAACGTGATTGCGAGAACCAAAGCTGGGCATGAACGTCGACTACTTGTCGGTGGGCATCTAGATACGGTCCCTGCTGATCAGAACGAGAATCCGCGCATCGAGGGAGACTCATTATTCGGGCTCGGCGCTGCGGACATGAAGGGCGGGCTTGCCGTAATGCTCACTCTTGCGGAGGCAGCGCATGCATTGAGTTCGCGCCTGCGCATCGACCTCACTGTTGTTTTCTATGTGGCTGAGGAGATTACTGAGGAGCACAATGGGCTGCGCGTGCTATTCGCAGAGCACCCCGATCTAGTTGCTGCCGATCTAGCGATTCTGATGGAGCCAACAGGCGCATGGGTCGAGGCGGGCTGCCAAGGATCGCTCACAGTAGAGGCGACATTTGCCGGAGTTCGAGCACACTCGGCTCGCCCCTGGATGGGTGATAACGCCATTCACTCAGCATCGAAGGCGCTAGCAAACATCTCAGCGCATAGCTCCGAATCAGTCTCAGTTGATGGTCTTGAGTACCGCGAGTCGATTCAGGTTGTGCATTTCGAGGGCGGAGTCGCCAACAATGTTGTTCCAGATACTGCGCGTATGCGAGTTAACCGCCGATTCGCACCGGCCTATGACACCCAGACTGCGCTCGCTCAAGTCTCTGCATTGTTAGAGGGGGCCGAGAGCGTTGTCGTGATCAACGAATCACCTGCGGCGCCACCGAATCTTATGAATCCACTTATTGCAGAGTTCATAGGAACCAATGACCTAGCTGTGCGCCCCAAGCTTGGCTGGACAGATGTTGCACGTTTCACAAGCCACGGAATACCTGCGCTGAATTTCGGTCCAGGGAATCCAGAGATTGCTCATACGCGTCGTGAGTTTGTCGAGCGAGTTGAGCTAGATGCTTGCTATGCAGTACTCGCTCGATTTATAGGACTTATCTAGAGGTTTGAGCCGCTGGAGACGCGAAGAACCCGCGATCTCTACAGCAGGGGAACTGTTTTGATCGCGGGTTCTCGAATAACCCACATGGTTACGGTGGCAGTGCTACATACGGCGCATAACTGTTACTACCTTGCCGAAGATAGCAACCTCTCCTGGGTCAAAGACCATCTCCTCCATCGTGGAGTTCTCTGGTCGAAGAATGATTTTTCCTTTGCGAGGTACGTAGGTCTTGACAGTTGCTTCATCGCCTGGGATTCCGGCAACGACCGTATCCCCAGCCTCTGCAGTTGATTGCTGACGAACTACTACGTAGTCACCGTCAAGAATCCCTGCCTCGATCATCGACTCACCACGAACCCGCAGCATGAAGAGTGTGCCCTTTCCGACAAAGTCTTCGGGGAGCGGCATTGACTCCTCGAAGTGCTCGGCGGCGAGGACCCCAGTACCGGCTGCGACATCTCCGATGAGAGGGACGTGACGAACCGGGCGACGGTCTGCCGTGTTGCCACTGGCCGGATCGAAGGTGACCTCCATAGCCCGAGGCTTCGAAGGGTCTCGGCGCAGGTAGCCCTTATCTTGGAGAGCAGCGAGGTGGGCATGGACCGTCGAGGACGATGAGAGGCCCACAGCCTCGCCAATCTCCCGGACGCTGGGCGGATATCCGCGGTGGCGGACCACTTCGTCGATGTAGGTGAGTACCTGACTCTGGCGTGCTGTGAGGGGTGCGTGTGTTGTCATGGGGGTACCCTAACACGATCATGTGTTCGGGGCGAACATCTATTCGTAGAAATACTTGACTTCGAACGTTCGTTCGTGTTTGATATGGGGACCGCCGAACGGGTGTTCGGTGGGAGCTTGTGAAAGTGAAGGCGATACGGATAGCGATACGGATAGCGAAACGGATAGCGAAACGGACCCGTGAGTCCGGCCGGTTCCCTTCCCGAAGAGAGCCCCGAAAGAGTGTCACAGGGGAGTGTTTAAGTGAGAAGTAACAGCGAACCCGCTAACCACCAAAGTGCAATGAAGAAGCAAAAAAGAAGCAAAAAGGAGAAAATCAAATGACCGCAAACATGACCGCAAACAGGACAGCAGCCCGAAATACCTCAAGTCACCAGCCACGATTCTCGGGGGCGAATGCACTTGCATACAGCCCTCAGCACGGTGAGTTCGATCACATCGCAGCGAGGCCCAACCGAGGAACCCCTCCTCGACTCCGACTCGTAGCCACAACGCCCCGACCGGCGATTGTGGTGCGGCCACGGCCCACGGCCGCCGTATATCGACGCCGGCGTCTCGCCGTCCTCGTAGCGGCAGTCGCGCTGGTGCTGGCCGCCGCGCAGGCAACGACGGTGCTTGGGGGCAACCCCCTCGCAGCCTCCGGGCACCGTCCTGCCGTAGCAACTGTTGCTCCAGGGGACACACTCTGGAGTGTTGTCGAGACTCTCGCTCCAGGCTCAGATCCTCGCCCGATTGTTGATCGCCTTACTCAGGAGCGAGGTACCAGCACAGTCCAGGTCGGTGAGCGGATCACCCTCAAAGGCTGAAGCGAATATTGGCCTGAGTCTCGGCAGCACTAGAAATGAAGGCTTTTAGAGGTTGGCGCCGTGAGCTGCCGTGAATGAGCACATTCCTTCCTCTTCGGGTACGGTGCTGCGCATGCGCTGTCCTTACTGCCGAACCGATGACGACAAGGTCGTTGACTCGCGCTCCTCTGATGAGGGTGCAGCGATTCGCAGGCGCCGAGAGTGTCTTGGCTGTGGTCGTCGCTATACAACCTTCGAGCGTACCGAGCCTCTCCCGCTGCTTGTTTTAAAGCGTTCTGGGAGTGTCGAGGTATTCGATCGGGACAAGCTCTCGCGTGGTATCGCTAGTGCGGTAGCCGGTCGCCCAATTGATGACGAAGCCGTTGAGACCATCGCAGTTGAGATTGAGGATTACTTACGTGAGAGCGGCCCGGAGGTAACAACCGAGATGGTGGGGCTTGCGGTTCTCGAGAAACTAAAGACTCTTGACGATGTTGCATACCTGCGCTTCGCATCGGTCTATAAGGGCTTCACAGACCTCGCTGATTTTGAGCGCGAGGTGGGTCTACTCCAGAAGACAACAGCACCGAAACCGCGCAGAGCGCGAGATCGAGACTGAGTAATCGCAAGGCGCGCGCAAAAGGCGCACCGAGGTTGAGAAATTTAGGGAATCAAAAGATTTTGCCCTTTAAATGCTTGACCTAGGCAAATGACAGTGATGTAATGCCACTCCATCTCGCGGTGGGGGGGTAAGATGACCACAAGATGTTGTGGTTTAGGGCCATAAAGACGTTTTAGGCATATTTCAGGCGTCACTCAGTGAATCGCTATAAAAAGTACATAAAAACACAGGACAATCTCGGCGGGTGCCGGGGAAAGTAGGAAAAAGCATGGCAATGGCTCCAGAGCAGGTTGGGATCGGAATCCGTAGGTTCTTCACAGAGCAGGGCAGCGATGCCTATGACTCGGTTACTTGGGAGAAGCGCGACTCTCGTATTCAGAACTGGAAGGACGGCACAGATGCCTTCTTCCAGCCAGGGGTCGAGTTCCCCTCCACCTGGTCCGTCAACGCCACCAACATCGTTGCCCAGAAGTACTTCCGTGGAACCCTCGGCGAGGATGGCCGCGAGTGGTCACTGCGCCAAGTCATCGATCGCGTATCTGACACGATTACCAAGTGGGGTATCGCAGATGGCTACTTCACCGACGACGAAGAGGCAGAGGCCTTTCGCTCCGAGCTCAAGTACATCTTGGTTCAGCAGCGAGCAGCGTTTAACTCTCCCGTTTGGTTCAACATCGGTGTACCCGGAGTTCCCCAGCAGGCCTCGGCATGCTTCATCCTCGCTACTGAAGACACAATGGACGGCATCCTCAACTGGTACCGCGAAGAGGGTGTGATCTTCAAGGGAGGATCCGGAGCAGGTATCAACCTCTCCAACATCCGTTCATCGGCCGAGGGGCTCAAGGGCGGCGGAACCGCTAGCGGCCCTGTCTCCTTCATGCGTGGCGCAGATGCCTCTGCAGGCACAATCAAATCTGGTGGCAAGACCCGTCGCGCAGCCAAGATGGTCATTCTCAACGCAGATCACCCTGATGTTGAGGAGTTCATCTGGTGCAAGACAATCGAGGAGCGCAAGGCTCGAGCACTTCGTGACGCAGGCTTCGACATGGACCTTGATGGCAAGGACTCCTACTCAATTCAGTACCAAAATGCGAATAACTCAGTACGTGTGACCGATGAGTTCATGCAGGCTGTAATCGACGACAAAGAGTACGCGCAGCGCTCGGTAACAACCGGTGAGCCTGTGAAGATGATCCGAGCACGTGACCTAATGCGTCAGATCTCGACAGCTACTTGGGAGTGCGCAGACCCAGGAATGCAGTTCGATACCACGATCAACAAGTGGCACACGGCCCCGAATACATCTCGTATCAATGGCTCAAACCCTTGCTCTGAGTACATGCATATCGACAACTCTGCATGCAACCTTGCAAGCATCAACCTCCTTAAGTACCTAGAGCCAGATGGTTCTTTCGACATCGAGGGGTACCGCCACACGATCGAGGTCATGTTCACCGCCCAGGAGATCCTCGTCGGTAACGCTGATTACCCAACAGAAGCGATTGGTGTGAACAGTCACAAGTTCCGTCAACTCGGTCTTGGCTACGCAAACCTCGGCGCACTTCTAATGGCGCAGGGCCTTGCATACGACTCCCCAGGTGGTCGTGCATGGGCAGGCGCTCTAACTGCACTCATGACAGGTCACGCGTATGCAACCTCGGCTCGCACCGCAGGTCGCATGGGTCCATTCGCTGGATATGAAGAGAACAAAGAGCCGATGCTCAACGTTCTTCGCATGCACCGCGTAGAGACAGCAAACATCGATGAAGAGCTCGTAGACCCAGATCTATTGAGCGCTGCACAGCGTTCATGGGATGAGGCTGTTGAGTTGAGCGAGCTCTACGGAGTGCGTAACTCTCAGGCCACCGTGCTTGCTCCTACGGGAACAATTGGTTTGATGATGGACTGCGACACAACCGGTGTTGAGCCAGATCTTGCGCTGACCAAGGCTAAGAAGCTTGTCGGTGGTGGAACGATGTTCATCGTCAACCAGACCATTCCCCGTTCGCTGAAGCGTCTGGGATACACCCCGGCGCAGGTCGAAGCAATTGTCGAGTACATCGACGAGAACAAGACAATCCTTGGAGCGCCAGCGTTCAACGTTGATCACCTTCCAGTATTTGCTTGCTCGATGGGTGACAACACCATTAGCTACATGGGTCACGTAACCATGATGGGTGCTGTTCAGCCCTTTATCTCAGGTGCAATCTCTAAGACCGTCAACCTCCCCGAGGAGGCCACGATCGATGAGGTCGAGCAGCTCCACATTGAGGCATGGCGTCTTGGAATCAAGGCAGTTGCGGTCTACCGCGATAACTGCAAGGTCGGTCAGCCACTCTCAACGCAGAAGAAGGCTGGATCAGAAGACTCGGCCACCAGTGCAATCGCCGGGCAGATTGAGCGCATCGTCGAGACTGTGATCGTTCAGAAGCCGATTCGCCAGAAGCTGCCGCGCAAGAGAATCTCTAAGACTTTCTCTTTCCGTGTAGCGGACTGCCACGGCTACGTAACTGTCGGCGAGTTTGAGGATGGCCGCCCCGGCGAGCTCTTCTTGAAGGTTGCAAAGCAGGGCTCAACCCTTGCTGGGATCATGGATGCGTTTGCAATCTCAGTAAGCCACGGGCTTCAGTACGGAGTACCGCTTGAGGCTTTCTGTGAGATGTTCTCAAACATGCGCTTCGAGCCAGCCGGAATGACCGACGACCCGGACATCCGATTCGCAACAAGCCTTGTCGATTACATCTTCCGACGGATCGCTGTCGAGTACATCGACTATGACCAGCGCGTAGCGATGGGGATTCTCTCCGTAAACGAGAGGCTTCAGCCGACGCTCCCAGGAGTAGAGGAGGCAATTCAGGCGCAGTCTTCTGTGCAGGGATTTGATCTACTCGGCCCTGAGGATCGTGAGCCATCGGCACAGTTTGCGCCGGTTGCTGCTACTCCTCCCGTTGCCAAGGCGCCGCAGCACACGCCGCGCCAACGTGAGACTGTGCTCTGTCATGTATGTGGAGACATCATGCAGCGCGCTGGCTCGTGCCACGCATGCCCGTCATGCGGAGCAACTAGCGGCTGTTCATAAGGCTGGTTAGCAGTGCCGCTCCCTAGGGGAGCGGGCATCGAGAAGTTAAGGAGGGTCCGGCTTAGGCCGGGCCCTCCTTCTTTTTCATGCCGAGTTCTGAGCGATTAGGGGTGCTCCGAAAA
>JBAWWI010000083.1:0-9288 GCA_037146835.1 Actinomycetes bacterium
CCGAGGGCTCGCAGGAACTTCGCTAGCGAACTCTCGAATACTCGGTTACTAAACCTCTCCTCGGCGAGCAGTTGTAAGGAATCGCTCGCGCTCTGCCATAACGAGGCGTCGTTCAGTAAAGCGATGGCCTTCTCTGCCTGTTCGGAGACTGAATCAGCAACGAGAATCTCGGTCAGATTTGCATCTAGGCCAAGGTTCTCCGCGGCACAGGAGGTCATCACACTTGGGGTCCCTGCTGCAGCGGCATCCACAAGGCGCAGTTTCAGGCCTGATCCAAAACGAAGCGGGCAGAGGTTGACGCGAAATCCGGCAAGGTACGCGATCGAGTCATCGACTCTCCCAACCACACTCACTGCTGAGCTCTCAAGGCCCTTTACGCGCTCGGTAGGACCGGCTCCCGCAATTACTAGAGGCCTCCCTATAAGCGGAGCAATCTCCTCAGCCGCGATTATCGCTGCATCTTCGTTCGGCCCTCCAGGCCCCGCTCTAAAACCTCCGAAGAAGACTAAGTCTCTCCGCTCCTCAAAACTCGGAACCTCTATCGGTGCACTTACCGCATACGAGCAGAGACCGGTTACGACCTCAGGGTGAATAGTCTTCGCAAACTCCACCACATCCTCGGCGATTGCGAGGACACCGTCTGCCCAGAAGACTGCCTCGGCCTCTGCGGCAATCTCAGCGCCGGCTCGTTTCTCGGTCTGGTATTGCTGCGTCACCATCGCCTCGAGCATCGACCTTCTATAGAAGAGACTCTCCGCGTCGTAGATCCTCACAGCCTGGGGCTGATAGCAGTCAATTATTGATCTAAACATCGCGAAGTTACTTGGCCTCGAGACGATCACGACCCCGGCCTCGCCCGCTCGTCGGGTGAGAGTCTCCTCGACGTTGCCAGCAAGTACTTCAATCCCTATTGCCTCTAATGCGGGTGAATACTCAGCGGCGTTCTCGTCGCTCACCGCACACCAGACGATGTGAGCCTCTGGGCGAAGAAGCGCGAGGGAGTGCCCAAGCAACGCGGCACGCGGATCTCCAACACCAACATCAACATGTGGAACTCGGTCATCGATTACAAAGATGACCTCGCGGCCAGAGTGCGTCACTAGCGGACTCGACCCCACAAGGACCTAGCGGTTGCTGACCAACGGAATAGGCGCGCTGATTGCATCGCCAGATTCTCCGACTCCGCGGCCTCTCCACGTCTCTGCCATCGATCACGATCGGCAGATATTGATGCGATCTCAGAATGCAGAGCTTTGACCATAACTGCTGTCTCTGCGCGCTCGGCTGCAGTCGCGCCCGCAACCCGCAGCCTCTCCCGCACAATGCGAGCACGCAGCGCCGAATCATCTAGATCGTCAGCGCTGACATCCCGTTCGTTGCTATCCACTAACTGCCCCACCCCAACCTATTTTGAATCAATATATTTAAATATGACATTAAGACAATCTTGTGGCGCATCGAACTGCACAAAATGCCCTGCCCCTGCAATCCGGTCAAGTGTTGCACCCTGAACCTTCGATGACCATAACTCGGCTTGCTCGTATGGGAATACCGGGTCTGCATCACCGAATGCAAAATGGATCGGGCAAGTGCTCCAAGCCAAGAGAGCGTCATAGCAGCGCTGCTGCTCCACTGCTCCCCCAACCTCGGGAGCCCAGAACGGGATCATCGCTGGGAACGCGCGCGCGCCAGCCTTTGAGTCATAACCATCAAATGGTGCGTCATACGCGGCCTGAACGATCTCGTAATCGTGCTCACGCTGCATCGTTCCAGCAACTATGCGGCCAGTCGGCATATCGCCGCCGAGTTGATCGGGGTCACCGGCGGCATCGTGCCACCACTTAACCCCGTCGGAGTACTCAAACTCTGAATTGTGGAGCCATGTATTGAAGATAAAAATCTGTGAATAACGATAAGGCGCGTCTACCGCTTGCCTTATACCGATGGGGCCAGCCCAATCCTGAACCGCCAAGTAAATCGATGAAAGGTCAAGGCTCTCGATCACATAACTAATCGCAGCGCAGTGTCGCTCGTAGGAGTACCACGATTGATCGGAGGGCTTATCGCTCCTACCAAACCCCGGAAGGTCTGGCGCAATACATCTATACCCGGCCGCTGTAAGACGCGGGATCCATTCTTCATACAAGTGAGACCATGAAGGCTCTCCGTGCAGCAGTAAGAACGTACCGAGTTCGTCGCCCTCGCTGGGCGCATCTACGACGTGCAGTGCAAGACCGCCATCAATCCCAGGTGCGTCCCAATTGAGAACAGTGACTGGCCAAGCACTGGCAAACGGAACTGCAGCAAAATTCGAGTCTTGAGTGCGTATTACCTTGCTCAAATCAATCCCCTACTAGATGCGTTGCGAGAGCTATTTACTCTCTGCCTCCCGAGCGAGGCGCTTCGCTAATGGCCTAAATATAAACCGGTGAAAAGGCGCTACCGAGTACCAGTATGCACGACCCCATAGGCCGCGGGGTTGAAAACTCGCGCGCTGCTCAAGTCGAGTTCCACTCCCCTCTGGAGTTACCTCCCACTCAAGCCATGCCCGCCCTGGTACACGCATCTCCGCACGGAGTCTGAGCAGTCGCCCTGGTTCGTAAGACTCCACGCGCCAGAAGTCGACAACGTCTCCGACCCGCAACTCTGTCGGGTGGCGCCTGCCCCTGCGCATGCCGGCACCACCAAGAACAGAGTCCATGAGCCCACGGATCGACCAAAGCCATCCGCCGACAAGCCAGCCGCGCTCCCCGCCGATCCTTGCAACCTCGCTCATCACTGCCTCTGGAGTCGCTTGGGAAAATACAGACTGGATGTCGGAGAAAACAACGCCTCCGGCCCATGAAGGATCGTTGAGCATTGGCTCAGCAGGAGACCTCCCAAATAGCTCAGCATCTGTCCAACTCGTCTTTACCTCTAGGTCGCGCACGCGTGCAAGAGCGCGACGGATTGCCTCGCGCGTATCAATCGGCACGAGAGGAACCATCGCCTCGATTGCGTGATCCTTAACAACAACTTCGTTTACAAGTGAATCCACCAAAGGTCGAGCGAGGTCCGCTGGGATCGGAGTGACTAGACCAACCCAGAGCGAAGACAGTCGAGGAGAGAGCACAGGGACTGTGATGATGATCCGCTTCCTCAGTCCGGCAACCTCCGCGTATGCATCCATCATCTCGCGGTAGGTGAGCACATCAGCGCCACCAATCTCTAACGTCTTCCCGTACGAGGCCGGGTTAGCGAGTACACCTACGAGATACCCAAGAACATCCTGCACTGCGATCGGCTGCACGCGCGTAGTAACCCACTTAGGTGTGGTCATGATTGGAAGCACCTCAACGAGATGGCGCAGCATCTCAAAGCTTGCAGAGCCAGAACCAATAATTACTGCAGCTCGCAACTCTGTGGCCGATACCGATCCTGATGCGAGGATCCTCCCAACATCATGCCTGCTTGCTAAGTGATGAGAAAGACCCCCGGCAGCGTCATCCCCGAGACCACCTAGGTAGATGATCTGGCTAAGACCTGCCGCTGCAGCTGCATCTCTAAAGTTCTCTGCCGCGGTTCGGTCGCGCTGCTCCCAGTCTGCGTCGGCACCAATTGAGTGCACTAGGTAATACGCGATCTCCATTCCGTCAAAGGCATCTACAAGAGAAGTTGGATCGAGCACGTCGCCAGTGATGACCTCGACCTGATCTCGCCAAATCTCTGCATCAAGTTTCGATGGAGTACGCGCTATGCAGCGCACGCTGTGGCCCTGGCCCACCAACTCGCTAACAAGTCGTCTGCCTATGTACCCGGTCGCTCCCGCTACGAGTACACGCCTTGGCTTTATCTCTACATGCGCTTCCGGTAGTGACTCGTTGGGTGCTGACTCATTGGGTAGCGACTCATTGGGTAGCGACTCATTGGGTACTGGCTCGTTGGGTGCTGGCATTTGGCTCCTCGCGTCCGCGCGCGCAAGCCACGCGGACTGATCGGACTAACTCCTATTGGAGCCAATCATCGCGGAGGATGCTCAAGAAAATTGGATTATCCCTATGCGCTCTCGGCCAACTTGAGACCAACCACTCGTGCGCTTCTTCTTCACTCCATCCATTTCTCTTCATCGCCCATGCTTTTAATACGAAGGCTGTTCGGCTTTTACCGCCATGGCAGTGGACTAATAGTTCTCGATCGGGGTTCTCCGTTAGGAACGCATCGATGCTCTCCACAGCGTCGTTGAGTGCCGCGAGAGCGTTGTGGTTATCCGTCACGTTGTATTTATCAATGAGGAAAACCTCTCGACGTACTGCGTGATTCTCGAAATGCCCCTCAGGGCGGCAGAGTGAGATGACCGCCCAATCTGTTGGAGCGGTGGCCGCGCCTTGGAGGTCTGCCGCATAGATAGGGAGGGTGTCATGCACTCGAGTCGGACCGCCTGGATCATCAGGAGCGGTAGGCCCAATCTTCTTTAGCCCCATCAATGCTCGTGAGAGTTCCTGCAGAGCGTTGTAGTTATAGGAGCGCTGCTCAACCTCGCCACTATCGGTAGGAGTAGTTACTGAGCCATTGAGGTAGGTACTCCACCTGCTCGGAATTGCTTGAATCCCGAAGCGCGCACCAGCAAGAGAACCAGCAACGCAACCAACTGTGTCAGCATCATCCCCGAGGTCAACTGCCTTGGTAACTGCCTCCTCAAACGTAGCTGAGGTTCTAAGCGCCCAGACTGCCTGCGCAAGGCAAGTCCATACTGTTCCGTTTGTGAGCTGTGAGTCGGATGGGCTCCAAGCGTCAGAGAGTAACTGCTGCCAAGTCTCGCTTGCCTCAACCGGCAGAAGAGCGAGTGCGTCTTCAATCGCGCCAAACATATCTGCACCTTGAATACCCGCACAGATCATCGCGGCATGTATCGCTGCACCAAAACCTGCCTGAGGATCATTGTGTGTCAAAGCCGACTGCTCTATCGCACTCTCAATAACAACAGGGAGCGGCTGGTCAAATAGGAATAGCGCTATCGGTGTATTGCGCATTACGGAGCCGTTCCCAGCAGACTTTCCGCCGTTGCCTACCTCGGCTGCCTGCGCAGCACCGTCATGAAACTTCGCGAGGAGCGCCTGGCGGGTAAGTATCCCGACGTCATTCGCGCTACTTGCCCAGGCACGCCAACGGTCCCAGATATCGGCAGAGTTGATTTGGTGGTTCGCTATTAGCGACTCGGCGAGTGCAATCGCCATCTGCGTGTCATCGGTAAATTCACCTGGGCTCCAGCCACCGCCGCCGGTCATCTCCCCAACCTCCCCAACAACGCGTTCTGGGAAGGTGCTCGAGTAAAGCCCGCCGGCCTTGAACTCGAATGGCGCCCCGAGTGCATCGCCTACGGCCGCCCCGACGAACGCTCCGATAGCCCTCTGAGTATTGACCTTGTTCTCTGTATCCATACCTGCCCTTTGTTTATGCACGACATGCGCTAGCGCGTTTAACTCACTCTGATTTTCTTCGGCGCTTCTTCAACGCAGACCGCCGAGCATCTATTCCCGAACGACTACAAGAGCCCTCTGGGGACGAGATCCTAAAACTTGATTGTCGAGAGGTCTGGCCGCTCCTCGCGGGTTCGCTTGATCTCGAAGAAGTGCGGAATCTCTACGAGCGTTAGGTAGGCATCCCAGAGACGTAGCGCCTCTGCTGGGTCTGGCATCCGCGTGATCACTGGACCAAAGAAAGCATTCTTCTCTTCGTTGTCGTCAACGGCGATAATCGGTATTCCTACGTCCGCTCCAGCTAGCCCGGTGGCGATCTCCATTGAGGCTCTGATCGCTGCGTCAAGACTCTCATCGTCAAGAGCGCTAACAAGTGCAGGGTCGAGTCCGAGGCCGGAGAGAATGGATGCAACATCAAACTCAATTGCGCCTTCATGGTGAATCTGCTTTCCAAACTCGGTATACAGGCCCCCAATAGCGGCCTCATTGCCGGACGCACGTGCAGCCTCAACCACTCGCAGCAAATTGCGGGTGCGCGAGACATATTCATACATCTCGCTCTCAGGACCGATCTCGTTCCTAAACATGAGGCTGAACGGGTGCCAGCGGACCTCAAGGTCACGCATTTCAGCCACCGAGCTGATCCAACGCGAAGTCATCCAAGTAAACGGGCACGCGGGGTCAAACCAAAACTCAACCAACATTTCGAACTCCTAAATTGAATTAGCAGGCGACAGATGTCGCGCTGATGCTTCAAAGATAGCAACACCGCAGAAGTTGAGCGAAGAGCAGGTAGAGAAATCTCGATATAACTCGACTTGCTCTTCGTCTACTCCTTAGCGGGAGGGCCTAGCAGTGCGAACCTAGACAGCTCACCCTTAAGCATCCATTGAACGAATACGTAGCGCTCCTAAAGCGACTAGGGCAAGCGCGATAGTGGCGCCATAGAGTGCCCCCAGCACAGGCCCCATAAACTCGCTATTACTTGAGATGCTCTGAGCGTTCACGTTCGCCATTGAGTAGAGCGGCAACCAGCGAGCCGATCCGTGTACTAATCCGCCGATCAGGCTCTCCACCACTGTGACCCAGACAAGCACAATCACGATCCCCGCGATCGGCTGGCGCACGATGCAGCCAATACCGAAGCCAAATATGCCATTTATCACCAGGATCGCGACGGTTCCGATCAGTACACGTGCGTTACCAGACTCACCCAGGTCAAATGAGTTGCCCCTCATCGAGCTAACTATCGCAGCGGCTGCTAGCGATAACGCGATAAGTGCGACCGCCGCTACGGCAACAGTTGCAATCACGACAACAAGTTTCGCGATAATTACGCGCTCTCTACGCGGGGTTGCTGAGAAGGTAGGGCGAATAGTTGCGAACCTGTACTCCTGCCCGATGATCTGTACGCCGAGCACCATGATGAAGAGAGATGAGATTTGGACTCCAACCAAAGCATTGGAGACGCTCAATGCACCATCTGTGGTCGCGGCTGCAATTATGGCTACTCCGACGCAGATAACCACAGAGATAATCGCTAGTACAACAGTCGATCGGACCGTCCGAAATTTGATCCACTCTGAATGAATTTGGGCGATCACGACGCGACCTCGCCTTGGCGCTCTGTTTGATACTCCTGGAAACCAGACGTGAGTTCTAGGAACGCCTCCTCGAGTGTTGAGGTGCGAGGAGAGAGTTCGTGTAACTCAATATTCTTCTCAAACGCCAGGCGACCAACCTCCGTAGCCTCCAAACCAGTCACAACAATTCCCTCACGATCCCCCGCTTCTCCGGTACCGACCTTCGCCCCCGCAGCGACTAGTGCTGCAGTTAGTTCAGCCAATTTCGGGGAGCGAACGAATACCGATGCTCCAGCAGAGTTGCTTGTTAACTCCTCAACCGAGGTCTCTGCGATGAGTCGACCGTTGCCGATGATGACAAGCGCGCTAGCCATCAATGCCATCTCGGAGAGCAAGTGACTCGATACGAATACCGTTCGTCCTTGATCTGCGAGGTACGACAAGAAGTTACGAATCCAATGCACGCCTTCAGGATCGAGGCCATTTGCCGGTTCGTCGAGAATAACTATGGATGGATCTCCAAGGAGAGTTGCTGCGATTCCGAGCCTCTGCTTCATCCCGAGCGAAAAATTGCCGACTCGTTTGCCAGCGACCTCAGTGAGCCCCACCATCGAGAGCACCTCTTCCACTCTGCTCTTAGGTATCGAGTTGGAGGCAGCAAGCGCCCAGAGATGGTTACGTGCAGTACGCGTTGGGTGCACATAGCCCGCGTCGAGAAGCACCCCAACCTCTCGCATCGGAGAGGCGATCTCGTTGATTCGTTTACCGTTCAATAGAGATCCGCCAGAGTTGGGCAGATCGAGCCCCATGATTAGGCGCATGGTTGTCGACTTCCCAGCGCCATTGGGTCCGAGGAAGCCAGTAACGACACCGCTGGCAACCTCAAAACTCAAGGAATCAACAACAGTCTTGCTCCCAAATGCTTTTGTAAGGCCATCGCTCTTAATCACCGGCATTTTCTAGCACCAAACAGCGAGGCCTTGTAGGAACCCCCAAACACGAACTTTTGCTCGCAGCACTGCGATACCGCTGCCCGTATCTGTTTATCCTTAGCGGATGGAAAACACCTCCCCTGCACCCTACGAACGAGATATCGAACTCGAGCTCACAATCCGCGGATTTGGCAATAGTGGAGATGGCATTGCGCGCAACCCTGGAGGCGGGGTCGTCTCGATACCCGGCTCAATACCCGGAGAGACGGTAAAGGCCAAAGCATTAGCAAGGAGACGAGGCATTATCCACGCGCGCGTCCTCGAGGTACTCAGCCCCTCACCCAACCGTGTCGCTCCTCCGTGCAGCGAGATCGCTAACGGTTGCGGGGCGTGCCAATGGCAACACATCGATCTCGCGGCTCAGCGCTCCTATAAATATGACCAAATTGCTGACGCTCTCGGCGTAGCGCGAGTTGAAGACCCGACGCACGTTTCACTGCTGCGCCCTATGGTCGAACTCCCCCCGACCGGTTTTCGTACAACGCTTCACGCTGCAGTCTCGAATGGACGCGCTGGCCTGCGTCGTTACCGTTCCCATCGCGTTGTTCCCGTTGAGGAGTGTCTGGTTGCACACCCTCTATTGAACGACTTGATTCAAAATGGCAAATACCCCGGCGCTAGTGATGTGTTACTCCGCTGTGGAGAGCGAACTGGAGAACGCCTAGCAATGCCCGACCCGCTAGATATTCGAATGGTTGTCCCGAGCGACGTACGTACTGACCACATCCATGAAAATGCAGCTGGGATGAAGTGGCGCATATCGGCAGACTCATTCTTCCAAGCGCGCCCAGACGGGGTCGACGCTCTTGGCGACGCCGTTCGTGACGCTGCCGATGAGATGGGTGAACCAGGGCATGCCCTTGACCTATACAGCGGGGTTGGAGTCTTCGCAGGCGTTCTCGCTCTGCGGGGCTGGTCTGTAACTGCAGTCGAGGGGGACGAAGGGGCGGTAAAAGATGCTGTCGTGAACCTACGCGGATTAGAGGCCAAGGCGATTAGGGCTGACGTAAACGAGTGGTCGCCGCCTAAGAGCGATCTAGTAGTTGCTGACCCAAGCCGAGCGGGACTAGGGAGCAAGGGCGTTGGCGTCGTCGTTGCAAGCAAGCCCCGTCGCGTCGTTCTCATAAGTTGCGATGCCAATAGCCTCAATCACGATGCTCACCTATTAGGTAAGGCCGGTTACAAGCTCTCATACGCAACACCGATTGATCTTTTCCCGCACACGTACCACGTCGAGGTAGTAAGCGTCTTCGATCG
>JBAWWI010000084.1:0-9282 GCA_037146835.1 Actinomycetes bacterium
GGATTCGCTTATTTTGCAGTGATTACAGCCCTCTCAACCGTGCTCCAGTCTCACCTTGAAAACGCGGTGCGCGGAAGGGTCATGGCGCTGTGGATCATGGCGTTCGGAGGGACCGTACCCATAGGCGTTCTCTTTGGCGGGTGGATTGAACACTTAATCGGCATCACCGCGGTCATGCTCTATGGAGCTGTCGTAGCGCTCTGCCTCGCGTATTACTCTGATCTAAAGAACGCACACCGCGCACACCGAGTTACGTAACTGTTCGCAGCGAACAGAGCGCCCTGAGACGTTTACGCGCGTCTCCCTCGCTTCGGTAGAAATGCTGATGCAGTAATACCGAGTACCGCTATCACTCCGCCGATTACGTAAGCCTCACTAAACGAAGACGCTGAGTGCCCTCCGCCTTGAATCGTTGAGAGCACCTGGATACCAGCGACAGTTCCAATAGCAGCGACCATTTGTTGCGCTGCGTTAGCGACTCCCTGGTCGTCATGCGAGACCGTATTAGCGGCGCTCGAGACCAGCGATGGTGATGCTGTCCCCATCCCGAAACCAGAGAGAAATAGCCCTGCGTATACAAGCCCAATCATGGAGAATGCAGCAGCGGATGCGAAGACCCCCATCGATATCACGAGGGCGCTTAAGCCAATGACCGCGCTCCTCCTCGCTCCGATGCGCGCTGCGACATAACCCGCAGCGGCAGCACAGAGACTAAATGTAAGTGGGCGTAAAATTGACGCACCTGCAGTCTGCGATACCGAGTATCCAAAACGGTATTGAAGCAATAAGGGCGTGACAATAAATCCGCCCATGTACGCAAAGTTGGAGGCGAATTGAGCGGAGAGCGATGCCGAGAAACTGCGCTCCTTAAAGAAGTCGAGAGGCAGTAATGGATGTGGAGCAACTCGCTCAACGCGAATGAAGAATATGTAGCCAATGACTGCAGTAATCGCGAGTATTGGAACGATTGGCTGCGACCATCCAGAGCGACCCCCGATGGTCAAGGCAAGCAGAGCACTAACCGTCCCCACTGCAAGCCACGCTGCACCCGCAATATCAATTGGCTGACGCTCGCGCAGCGGCGCTTCACGAAGCACGACAAACCCAAGCACAAATGCAGCGATAGAGAACGGCGCCTGAGCAATAAAGAGTGAGCGCCATCCAAATATCTCTACGAGTGGTCCTCCTGCAATTACACCGATTACCGGCGCCCCGGCACCTACTAGAGACCACCAACCCATAGCTTTGACACGCTCTTTAGGCGGGAACGCTCGCATTACTAAGGCCATAGCCGTTGGGCCCATTGCCGCCCCTGGGATCGCACCAAGAATGCGGAACGCAATTAGTGACGGACCATTCCACGCGAACGCAGTGAGGATTGACCCGACGGTAAAGCCGAGCAGCCCAATTAGGTAGACGCGCCTAAGGCCCCAGACGTCCCCAAGTTTTCCGAATAGCGGCATCGTCAAGGCAACAGCAAGCAGCGGACCTGTTACAACCCAAGTAAGGGATGCGGTACTTGTCCCGAGGTCGCCTGCAACGGTTGCAAGAGAGACGCCGATGATCGTGATTAGTGCGCCGGAGACAAATACACCAGCAAGGACTGCACCGAGGACCCACCAGCGATAGTGAGGGCCATCGTGGAGCCGTAGTCGCCCCTTAACTTCGTCTAACTCTGTTGGTTCAGACTCTGTTTGTTCAGGCACTCTGAGACTCTCGAACGGTAGGGGACCCACAGCCTACGGTGGCGAGTCTTCAACGACAGGGCTGGAGCCCTAAACGAGTACGGGCCCCGGATTGCTCCAGGGCCCGTTCTCACAAACTTTCCGTCCCAGGCTCTACCGCTCCATTGGCGACTTCGCAGGCTCTTGAATATCTACTTCTTGACTAACCCAGTCGGTGCAGCTGCCTGAAGTTGAGCAACAGTCCAACGCTCTTGGTCATTCGAGATCTTCTCAGCGAGGCTCCACGGAGCGCAGCGCTGAACCGCGTCACCCTGAACGAAGAAGGTCTCGCCTGTAAACGGGCAGTCCTCTGTAGCAAGGTACGCAACCATTGGGGAGACATTTGCAGGTGCCCATACATCAAACTTCGCAGCATCTGTAGGTGCTTTTACAACCTCGGATAGCCCTGGTGCGCCCTCGGTCATGCGTGTACGCGCAGCCGGTGCAATCGCGTTTGAGCGCACTCCATAACGATCAAGCTCCATAGCGATAATCTGCGAGAAGGAAGCGATTCCACTCTTCGCAGCGCCGTAGTTGGATTGCCCCGGGTTACCGAAGATTCCGGAGGTTGAGGACGTGTTGATGATCGCTGCCTTATTGGTCTTCCCTGCTTTGGTCTGCTCACGCCAGTAGGCAGCGGCAAAACGTGTTGGAGCAAAGTGACCCTTAAGGTGAACGTGAATTACTGCGTCCCACTCCTGCTCGCTCATGTTCACAAGCACGCGGTCTCTAAGAATTCCAGCGTTGTTGACGAGAACGTGGAGGTCGCCAAAGGTATCCACTGCCGTCTGCACAAGGCGCTGAGCACCCTCCCAATCGGCGACGTTGTCTACGTTTGCTACGGCCTCGCCGCCCATCGCAAGAATCTCATCGACGACAACCTGCGCTGCAGCACGATCAGCTCCGGAACCATCTACGTTTCCACCAAGATCGTTTACAACTACCTTTGCGCCCTCAGATGCAAAGAGGAGTGCGTGCTCACGGCCAAGGCCACCGCCAGCACCAGTAATAATTGCAACGCGCCCATCGAGTGCACCCATCTGAATTCTCCCTAACGATTGCCGGAGCCACCTCTGTTGGCGGCTCGCATTGAACCTACGGAGATTAGGCCTTGAACCCCAGTTAGCGCACAACTAGGCGGCAGCGCTCGCCGAACTACCTAGAAGAAGAGCGTCACCGTGGCGCCACGCTTGACGACTGCCCCATTTGGCGGGTCTTGTGCACGCACCTTCGCCCCTGGCCTATACGCGCCAGAGACCGCTGACGTGAGACCGGCTGCTTGGAGCTGCGCAGATGCAGCATCGAGCGTGAGCCCTCTCACATTCGGCACGGTTACGACATCTGGGCCCTTGCTCACAATTATCTTGACCGTGCTCCCGGGCTGGGCCTTACCACCACCGGCAGGGTCTGTGTTGATGACGGTGCCCGCTGTCACCGTGTCACTAAACGCCTCACTGCGCGCAGGGATAAAGCCCGCATTAGTCAATGCGTTAACTGCGTTGTCATATGTGCTGTTAGCGAGAGCAGGAATTGCAACTGGCGCCTTACCATCGGAGACCACGATTGCAACCGTTGAGTCGCGAGGAGCTCGCTGCGCTGGTTTCGTTCTAATCACTGTTCCGCTAGGAGCTGTCTCGTCGAAGCGGTGATCCTCTATAACAGCGAACCCAGCGGCGGCGAGTTCGGAGCGCGCATCGGCGACTGTCTTGCCTGCAACTCTTGGGATAGCGATCGGAGCCGGACCCCTCGAGACAACGATTTGAACGCGTCCGC
This sequence comes from Actinomycetes bacterium, assembly GCA_037146835.1. Classification (GTDB taxonomy): domain Bacteria; phylum Actinomycetota; class Acidimicrobiia; order IMCC26256; family IMCC26256; genus IMCC26256. Next base: position 3,498 of record JBAWWI010000084.1, read on the forward strand.
CCGATGTTATGTCGTGACCTGCTGCAGGAGACTGTGAAATCACTACGCCCCTCGGGTCATCAGAGAAGCGCTCATTCTCAGTGACGAGCAATCCACCGCTAGCTATCAAGTCGCGTGCATTCGAGAGAGTGCTCCCGACCGCATTAGGGGTAACAACTGCTGCTCCGAGATTTGCATTGCTAAGAAGAGCCGCTGCCGTCAGAACAGCTGCGGATATTGCAGCACCGACCACGATTGCAGCGATCGGTCGACGTCGCGCAGGCGCCGGGCGTCTGGCAGCAATTGGTAAAGGCTGCTCTGGGCGTTCTTGGTCGAAGAGAATCCCTCTTGAAGCAGGTACCTGCGTTGGATTTGGATCGCTGAGCACCTCATCAAGCCCCGCAAGGCGCAGCGGCCCTGGTGGCGGAAGCATTTTTACCGCGTCCTCTAATGCGCTTCTCATGGTTGCCGCGTCTGGATAACGGTCATTCGGGTCTACGCGACCAGCACGCTCAACAACGGCCATGAGCGGCCCTAGCTCTGGTGGCGCGGCGACTGGAGACTGAGTGCGCGCGGCAAGAGTTGCGAGTGTTGTATCCGTCGCGAACGGAAGATCACCTGTCACTGCCTCTACCAACACGAGAGCTAACGCGTATAGGTCGGAGCGCTGATCTAGCGGAGCCCCACTGACCTGCTCGGGGGACGCATACCGCGCAGTGCCGAGGATTGTCCCCGAGGGCTCTGTCCATGATGCCTCGGCAAGCGCACGCGCTAACCCGAAGTCAGCGACCCTCACTATTCCATGTTCATCGAAGAGCAGGTTCGCTGGCTTGATGTCTCGATGCACAAACCCATGGCCATGCGCATACTCCAACGCAGATGCAACCTGAACTCCAACATGAGCGGCCTGCGAGGGAGTAAGCGTGGCGCCTGCATCGAGCATGCCGCGGAGCGACCCACCTGTTAGGAGCTCAACCACCATGAACGGTTCGCCCTCATCACCCCAGTCGTGCACCGCCATGATGTTGGGGTGGTGGAGCTGCGCAGATAGGCGGGCTTCATTTCGGAAGCGCCTTAGAAAACCTGCGTCCTCAGCGAGACCTGGATGTAGCACCTTGACGGCTACTCGGCGCTTCAATTTTACGTCATCAGCTATGTAGACGCGGCCGCTACCCCCAGCCCCGATAGGGCTGAGGAGTCGGTATCGATCGGCCAAAACACGGCCGACGAGGTCTCCTCCGCCGCCTACTGCCATCGCGCCACGGTACCGGGCAATCGACCCTAAAGCGTGGAATACATCATTGTTAATCCCCTACTACTTGGATTAGCCACATTAAGTGTGACCGATGCTGCACTTGCGCTAACAATTGCGATAACAGGGACACCCACGCAGCGGGGTACCGTAATCGCATGGCAAATGCAGGCAATCGGGGTAGCGCAGCGAACTCGACTCCCCCCGTGAATCGCCCTGTGAAGCGGAGGGCTTTTAAGCACCCTGGGCGCTTCGCCGTAGTCTCCGTTGGGATAGTTGCGGTGCTCAGCATCTTCTTGATCGCAGGCTTCAGCGCAGATACGACTACCCGAACGCAGCGCACCCCGAACGGCAACGTGACCGACATAGCGCCAGAGCCCAACACGATTGTTCCACCGCAATCCGCAATCATTGTTGATCTGCGCGACGACCTTTTTGGAACAATTGATGTCTGCGGACCAACCAAGACATGCACCCCGATACCTGAGGATCAGCTCTCGCGCGTCAAGGCATTAGGTCGCCTTACATTCCAACCTGGGGCTGACAAGGAAATCATTCGCTATCAGCCGGGCACCAACACTGTTGTCGTACACATTGAGCGACAAACTGACCCCGGGGTCGAGATCGACACGTATCAGTGGACCTTCACCTCTAAGAGCTAACTACTCACGAGAGTAACTCGGGCTCTGCAAGGTCGAGTCAGTCAACGACGAATGTTGCTTCGCCCTTGATCGCACTCCCGCCACCAACTCGCGCAACGTTGAGCTTGAGCTCGATGCTGCGCTCACCCGTGCCGGCATCGCCTCCGTCGCGAATGGCCACTACCTCCCCAGTGCAGATAAGGCGGTCACCTGCCCATACCTGCTCACGGAACTGCACCGAGAAGCGGCGCACATTCTCGGCACCAAACAGATCCGTCACGTAGCTACCGAGGATTCCGGCCTGGAGCATCCCCACTGAGAAAGGCTCAGGAAACCCTGCAGACTTAGCGAACGCATCATCGTGGTGGATCGGGTTGAAGTCACCAGATGCCCCTTGATAACGCACAAAATCAGTAATAGTTAGCGGTCCATACTCGCGCTCCGGCAGCTGCGTACCAACGGATAGATCTTTCCACTCCAGATTCATGATGCATCTTTCTCAGGGGCGCGCCCAGTCTCAATAGCAGTTGACCTTGCCTCTGCGACGAGAACGCCATCGGTGTCGCGAAACTCTGTAACGGAGACTACGAATGTCATGGTGCCGCCACGTTTCCCCTCTTTCTCATAAATATCGTCAATGCGCGTCTGCACACTGAGTGTTGTTCCAGCGGATGGTGGCGGTCCATGGAATATGTACTCCTGTGCGCCATGCAGGAGTCGGCGTCGATCCATCTTGATTTTGGAGAACACCCCACTCCCCGGCGTCGACCAAAACTGCTGAGTAGTTAAGAATGTGGGCGGAATCACCGGGTTAGCAGTCTCTAGATATGCGGTGTTCGCAGATTGAGTGGCGCGTGCAAACTCGCGAATCTTTCCGAGCTCAACCTGCATCACATAACCATCATCGGTAGAACCAATTGCGTCTTTATCTATCACTCTGTCTCCCTAGTTTCACTCTGCATCCGCACTAAACGCTCCCGGACCTTCTTCGAGGAGTCGAACGAATCCTTCCCCATCGAGGATCGCAACACCTAGAGACTCAGCCTTGGCAGCCTTGCTCCCTGGGTTCTCACCGACAACAACGAAGGACGTCTTCTTCGAGACACTCCCGACTGCCTTGCCGCCCCGAGAGGTTATGGCGTCCTCTGCGCTCTCACGACTAAATCCGTCGATTGTGCCGGTTACAACAACCGAGACACCCTCGAGTGTCTGGGGCAGAACCTCGCGTTGATCCTCCTCGGGTGCACGCAGTGTTACGCCTGCCTCCCGAAGTCGCTCGAGAACATCACGATTGCCATCGACCGAGAAGTAACTAACAAGGCTCTCAGCAATGATCGGGCCAACGCCATCGATCTCTGTCAGCACATCAACAGAGGCGTTCGCAATCTCGTCGAGATCGCGAATAGATCGGGTTACTGCCTCTGCGACAGTTGGGCCAACATGCTGTATTCCGAGACCTGTAAGGATTCTTGCGATCGGGGCCTGCTTCGCTGCTTCGATCGAGACCATCGTCTTCGTAGCTGCTTTCTCGCCGATGCGAATGCCCTTGCGTTTTCCCTTAGGCGGACCTGTCACCTGAGCGAGAGAGTCAACGGTGAGGGTAAAGATGTCCGCAACATCTTTGAGCAGGCCAGCATCGATGATCCACTGCACGCGCTCCTCGCCGAGCCCCTCAAGATCAAGTGCTCCTCTGCTCGCGAAGTGCGCAATGCGCTGCAGGCGCTGAGCCTCACACTCACTATTCACACAGTAGGTATTCGCCTCACCCTCGAGACGCACCAGCGGAGCAGCGCAGGTTGGGCAGAGTTTCGGGAAACTCCACGGCAGAGAAGCAGGGTCGCGCTCGGCGAGTACGGCACCGACAATCTCTGGGATTACGTCGCCGGCCTTGCGGACTATCACGGTATCGCCGGGCCTTACATCTCTGCGCGTGATGTCGTCTTCGTTATGGAGTGTTGCAACGGCAACGGTTGAGCCACCGACAAAGACAGGCTCCAATTCAGCGAAAGGAGTAACCCGACCAGTTCTTCCGATGCTTACCTTGATGTCGATAAGTTTTGTGTGTCGTTCCTCTGGAGCGAATTTAACTGCGAGCGCCCACCGAGGTGCGCGGCTGGTGAACCCCATCTCGAGTCGCTGCGCTAAGTCGTCAACTTTAATTACAGCGCCATCAATCTCATACCCGAGGTCATGGCGATGCTCCTCCACAGAAGCACAGAAGCGCTGAATATCAGCGAGGTCCTTTAGTGGCTTTATGCGCGGGTTGATCGGTAACCCTGCGCCACGCAACCAATCAAGGAGATCCTGATGCGTTTTATGCTCTCTGCCGCCCTCTTGAGCACCGATTTGATATGCGTAGAAGGAGAGCCTGCGAGATGCAGTTACCTTTGAGTCGAGTTGGCGAAGTGATCCGGCAGCGGTGTTGCGCGGATTCTTAAACTCTGGGCCTGAGACTTTCTCTCCTGCGTCGATCAGAGCTAGACGTGTTGCACGCAACGCTTCAAATACCTCGAGGGGCATAAAGGCTTCGCCGCGAACCTCCATCGATGTTGGTATGTCCTCGCCGGTCAACACATGAGGAATATCCGCGATTGTCATCACATTCCGTGTGACGTCCTCACCGGTCTCGCCATCACCGCGAGTAGCGCAGCGCACTAGACGTCCATTCTCATAGAGCAGAGATATGGCGAGCCCGTCGAGTTTTGGCTCGCCGACATATGTAATCGGCGTGTCGACGAGCTTCTCTAAGCGCGTTACCCACGCAGCAATACCTTCATCGTCGAATGCGTTATCCAATGAGAGCATCGGCTGGATATGGCGAACAGCGCTAAACGGAGATGCACCGGCTGCAGCTCCAGGGGTCTGGGTTGGAGAGTCTTCTGTGAGCAGTGACGGAAACTCTGACTCAATCTCCATCAACTCTGAAACGAGGGCATCGTAAGCAGAGTCAGCAATCTCTGGTTCATCGTTGCCGTAATAGCGCTCATTGTGGTGACGAATGGTGGCGCGCAACTCGTCAGCGCGCTCAGCAGCTACCTCGAGTTGGGTTCGTTGGGGGCCATTCACACCCCCGAGGTTACCGATCAGAGTTCTCGGGCGCGAGATTGCGCTAGCCAAAGTGCTGAGATTGAGGTCGCTGCGGCGATGAGTATCCAGGAAGCAAGTTCCAGACCCTCCTCGGCGACTACCTCTAATTCGTAGAGCCACTTGCCATGATCTGAACCGACTGTGAAGAGAACCGGAGAGGTGAGTTCGAGGAAGATAGCTATTATCAACCCCCCAAGTCCCCAGATCACGGCCTTTCGCAGAGCCTCTGGAGCCCTCCAAGCAAATGCAAGCAAACCTACAAATACTGCGCCAAGCAACGGCATTGCGCAGACAACCCATGCGATTCGCCCCGAGTGCTCTACGGGGATGAAGGACAGGTTCGGAATCCGCTCATGCAACGCAACCGTGTCGTCTAGAGAGAAGAATTAAAACGCGTGAGCGCGCTTTTACTTGAGATGCGGCTAGGAGTAACCCGAGGCCAGCCATCGCAGTAGCCATCGAACTCGCCCAAGTAAATACTCCGCCGTCAGCATCTGCATTGAACATCTGGATTCGGAAGTGCAGCACTAGAGCATCGAAGTAATGAATGCCCCCCTGGACAACTGCTGCTGCTAGGGCAACTCGAAAAGCGATGCCTATCAACCTTGTGACTTCAAGTGGCGTCTCAACGGAACGCGCTTCGGCCGCTTCATTTGGCCACCACTGCCCCGAGGTGCGGTCTAGCCAACTCACGATTCCCGCTTGGGCGTTATTAAGCATCCGAGAAGTATTGCACCGATCGTGAATGAAAAACGCCCGACGCTTACGCGCCGACAGTAAGACGTGCTGCGACTGCTTGATCGCCTATGCGATCCGCCATCTCGCT
>JBAWWI010000085.1:0-9179 GCA_037146835.1 Actinomycetes bacterium
AGATGCGGCTGGCAAGATTTCGCGCGGGGTCGGAGGTGCGCTCGAGCCGAGATGGGCGTGGCGAGCACCTCCTGACACGTAACGGATAAGACCGGTGACCGAATTCACACGCTCAGCCGCGACTCCCGAGCAAGCATCACCGCGGCGCGACTCCCCCTGCCTTTCGTGGCCGTGCAGATGACAAACAGGGCAATTAGACCGTTATAGGAACTCCTAAATGCAGGGGCGCCCGTGCTCTCATCTCTCTAGCAACTCGGGCCGAAGCGCCCTAGACGTGCGGTCGAGCATATGTGTCACGCACAACCCGCTCTCGCCAAGCTATGCGGCATACGCTGATGGGGTTGATCAACACGCAGAACTGGTCACACCATTCCCCTAATACTTGAGGACTGAAATCATGGCAGGACGAACCGTTAGCCACCGCGAGACTCACCGACACGAACGCGTTGGTTGGTTGAGGGCCGGAGTACTCGGCGCTAATGATGGAATCGTCTCTACAACCAGCCTCATGATCGGTGTGGCGGCAAGCAACGCCTCACGTGGTGCGATTCTTGTTGCCGGTATCGCTGGGGTTGTCGCCGGCGCAGCATCAATGGCTCTCGGAGAGTACGTATCGGTTAGCAGCCAACGCGATACCGAACGTGCTGACATCGCTCGCGAGACACTCGAGCTCGAGGCAAGCCCGGAGCACGAACTAGAGGAACTGACCGAGATCTACGTGGCCCGCGGTGTTTCGCGCGCATCGGCAGAGGATGTCGCTACCCAGTTAATGGCTGCCGATGCAATCGGAGCCCACCTGCGCGATGAACTCGGGATCTTCGAGCACACGCGTGCTCGACCAACCCAGGCCTCAGTCGTATCAGCATTGGCCTTCGCAGTTGGTTCAGGAATTCCAGTTGCGGTGATGGCACTCTTCGGCGCCAACGCAAGCGCCTCTGCCCGCATCATTACGAGTGCGATCGTTGCATTAGTAATGCTCGTCGCTCTTGGAGCACTAGGAGCGAAACTCGGGGGCGCAAAGCCAACGAGAGCGGCTACTCGCGTCGTGGTTGGTGGAGCGATAGCTATGGCCGCATCTGCGTTGGTCGGGAGCCTGCTTGGAACTGCAGTTGCTTAAGCGCACTCGTCAACAGAGTTAGCGGGTAAGCACCTCAGAGCCGCTCTCAGTTACAAGAATTGTGTGCTCAAACTGAGCCGTGCGGAGGCCGTCTTGCGTCACCGCAGTCCAGCCATCAGACCAAATCTTCTCTCTATGGTCACCGATTGCAATCATCGGTTCAATTGTAAAGACCATGCCAGGCTCCATCGGCATAACGAGTCGGGGTTCGAAGTAGTGGAGCACCGATGGCTCGCCGTGAAACTGTTCGCCGATACCGTGCCCAACAAATGTTCGTATTACTGAGTATCCATTAGGAGTCGCGTGGCCCTCGATGGCGCGACCAATATCGGAGAGCGGTCGGCCCGGCATTACCGCCTCGATAGCGAGCTCCAAACATTCGCGGGTGACCTCAACGAGGCGGCGTGAACCTTCATCAACATCGCCTACCAAAAATGTTGCATTTGTATCGCCGTGAACACCGTCGATATATGCAGTCACATCAATATTGAGAATGTCCCCATTCTCCAACGCCCGATCATCTGGGATCCCGTGGCAGATCACTTCATTTACCGAGGTACACACACTCTTTGGGTATCCGCGGTAGTTAAGAGGACTCGGGTATGCGTTTCGGGAGATGGTTGCTTCATGAACAGCAATATCAATCTCATCAGTAGTGATACCTGGGGCAACAAGCGCGCCGGCCTCTCTAAGAATCTCGGCTGCGATACTGCAGGCACCTCGCATGCGCTCAATTACATCTGAAGACTTCACCGCGCCCTCCCTAATCGGTGGAGGATTTCCGGTCTCGGCATACGGCGGACGGGCAATAAGCGGAGGGACGCTCCTCATCGGGGAGACAACACCTGGCGAGAGCAGTTTCTCTATCGGTTTATGGCAGCGCTTGTACTTCTCGCCGCTTCCGCACCAGCAGGGATCATTTGACTTCAGCACCACAACTCCGTCTTTTGCATCTGAGGTCACAGCGTAGGGCGTTTGCGCCCCTAGGCTCGGGTGCAATGACAACAATTCGCGCCGCCGATCTGCGGCTCACGCTGCCTCAGCCGGCTCCACGAATCCACGTGGATCCAGAGATTGAAGAATGGCGCAGCAGCGCAGAATCAATGGAGTGCCTAACTGTCGACGCGCAGGATGCGGATCTCCGTGTCAGCAGAGTCTCTCCACTAAACGCAGATTTGATGCGTAGCGCCCCTCCGATGCTCTTGATTCTTGGGAGAGCACCGCGGCGTCCACTAATCGCAGCTGGTTACAGCGTTGAGCGAGTTGTGGTGCGTAACGGAGCTCACGGCCCGCGACTCGCCTTTCCGATTGGCAACACATCCGCAGCGCGTTACGCACTAGAGACCACACGACCAACGCGCAGTGCTATCGACTCTGCGCGCACAGCCATTGTTCGCGCAGCGCTACGGGTTGGGTACGCTCCAGCGGATTCGGTCGTCACAATCGCTACACGTATGCCCGGTCCACCGTTTCCAATTGCGGCAGCACAGGAGTTAGGCGTAGATGCAAGCGGGGGCTGGATCGCCTGGTTCGGTGATGGCGACGACCTACAGCGCGTCGTATTCCATGCATTTCCGTATGACAGCGATGTGCCTACAACAGTCGTGAAAATTTCACGCGTGCAGGGCAATGCTCTCGCCTTCGCTGCCGATGAACGCGGGCTTGGCCTCCTAAACAGTAAGGCCCCAAACTCTGCATCTATGGCTCCAAGAATCCTCGGGAGATTTGAGGTCGAGGGGCTCTCCGGATCTGTGGAGACTGCGGCACTTGGCGCAACGCTAAATCTCGTGCTTGACGAAGGTGATAGCCCAAGCGCTCTGGCACACATAGAGCGAGTAGCTGATTGGTTGATCGCTATGGGCGCTGAGTCAGCTGGCTCGAGTAGCGACCTTGCACCAGAGTTGGAGCGCATCTCGCGAGATATTCTCAGCGCGTACGCAGAGTATGGAGTCTCAGATTCGCTATTAACTCCACTCCAATCTGCACCGGCAGTACTCGCCCACCGAGACCCGGGCTCTTGGAATATCGCAGTAAGCGGCGAGCAGTTCTGTGTCCTTGATTGGGAGTCCTGTGCATACCCATCGATTCCGCTGTGGGACCTTGCATATTTTCTGAGCGATGCTTATAGCGCTCTCGACGGACCAGCAGACGCCGATACAAAAGTGGATCGCATCGCAGCACTCTTCAGAGGAGAGCACCCCCGTAGCGCGGACCTAATGGGCCATCTTGCTCGCGGAGCAGCCGCAATGGGCTTGCCGAGCGAGGCAATAGGAGCAGCGGTTGTAACCGGTTGGCTTCATCACGGAAGATCGCTAGCGGCTCGTGCCGAACGCGCTTCAGGTAACGAAGTTATTGAGGGGCTAATTAATCGCGTTGCTCGGGTTTGGCTGGCTGATCCACTACTTGGCCCCGAATGGAACCCCTAACGGATTATTGATTCCGAACACGCGTCTTAGCGATACGCGGCGATAGCGCCGCTAGTGCTGCACGGATGCGTGACCCAGCAGCCTCTCCGCTATCCCGAACTACTGCTACTAGGAACTCCCTTGCGCGAGCGTCACCCGAAATGATTGCTGCGCGAGCAAGTCGAGACCGGTAGTGGCGAAGTTGTTCCTCGATGATCATCCGCTCTGTAGCCGTCAGATCAGTTCGACTGCGCGTCTTCTCCAATACGGCCATGCTCCCCAGAGTCGCAGCAACAACATTCGCCGTTAGGGAGCCCGACCATTGCCGGTACTCAACTAATGGAGCATCGACCATCCCGGCGAGGCCACCATTGAGAATTATTCGAATCCATAGATCCCAATCAGCGCTGATGCGAATCGACTCGTCATACCCGCCATGAGCGAGCCACACATCGCGGCGAACAGCTGGGTTGACGATAAAACACCCGCGCACAATCGCTTCACGCTGGTCAACAGTTACAAAAGTACGGTCATCTCCAAAATAGTTACGGAGGAGTACTCCGTCCTGAGTCATTGCATCGTCATGGGTGATGATCGCTAGGTCTGGTCGCGTCATGGCGAGCGACTCAACCGCCTCAATCCGCTGCGGATGAGCTACATCATCTGCGTCGAGCAACAGAACATAATCACCAGTAGCGGCATTTGCTCCTGTGTTTTTAGCGACACTCTCGCCACCGTTGGGCTGACGAATCAAACGAATCTTCTCTAGGTATGGAGCAAGCGCAGCATCAAGGTCGTCGGTTGATCCATCGTCTACTACCACGATCTCTAGTGGAGCAACGGTCTGTGCGAAACAGGAGTCAAGTGCGTCTCCTATGAACTCTGCTGCGTTATATACAGCTATCACTACTGAGAATGTTGGGGGATCGACCTCCTCGAGCTCCGTTGAAGCCTCTGGGACTCTATATATCCAATCACTCACGCAACGCGCCCTTTAAACCACGAGTCAAGGTCTGCAGAGAACTCTTTCTCATCTCTATCGAATACCTGAGCACGAGGGATCTTGTATGGGTCAGTGCGCTGCGTCACTCTGCCAAAGACTGCTCTGCACGCGAGCACATACCCCGCTTCGCGCACCGCGACTTCGCTCTCATGATCGAAGGCATCCTCGCCGCCGTAAGGGAAGGCAAACTCGACAACTGGTTTGCCTATCGCATCTGCAAGTAGCCGGCGAGACTCCACTAACTCCTGGTGACGGGCCTCTGGAGAGAGGACTGGGAGTAACGCATGCCTAATTGTGTGAGACCCGATTGTCATTCCTGGGATTCGAGAGAGCGCTAATACGCCATCTGGCCCTGCTAAACGATGACGCTCGCAGGTTGGGGCTTCACTACCGACATGCTCCGCCAGAGCATCAATTACAGGCACAATCTCCTCCGGGCGCCGGATTCGTAGCCTCCTATTCAAGGCTTTATGAGCGCGCATCCGCGCCTCAAGCGTCCGAAGATCAACACGCAGACGTTGGCCATCAATTACTACTTCAAATGGATCCTGCGGTGCGCTCTGATCCGAGAGGTCTAGGAGGAGGTGCTCTAATGAATCCCACCAGAATTCGCCATGGCCATCGAGTGCTATTCCGGTGATGAAGAAACTCGCCGGAAGCCCGGCGGCCTCCAAGATCGGCGCGCCTACCTCTCCGTTGTCGGCGTAACCATCATCGAAAGTGATTGCGACCCGAGTGCGCTTACTTCGCGACTCTGATTTCAAGTGAATCTCGCGAAGCGGAACAACTTCACAGCGTTCCTTCAAGACCGATAATTGAGATGCAAAATTCTTAGGGCTTACAGCGAGGCCGCTTGGATCATCTCCAACTTCAGCGATCTGGTGATACATGAGTACTAGAGATTTAGATCTCATATTCTCAAGTAGGCCGTTGAACTCGGGCTGCTACGAGCATCGGATAATCCGGATCGTAGACATCAAAATCCTGCGGCCTCATCTCCTCTGACGAGATTCCCATTAAGAACGCTATTGAGGTAAGTACATTGCCGTAGCTCTTGACCTCGATATCAGCCCCAAGACAAGCACTCTCGAGCAGTTCTTGAAAAGCAAGCGGTGAGAACCTCGTGCGATCTGCATCTGCGGCTTCATGATCTATTTTTTGAATAAACGGTGCAGTAACGAGCAGCACTCCGCCTGGTTTGAGGGACTCATACAGGTTCTTCAATCCAATTATCGGTTGGGAGAGGTACTGGAGTGTCTGAGGAACTACTGCGCAGTCAAACTTGTCTCTTGGAAGAACATCAAGCTCGTTTAGATCCGCCACGATCGTGGCGAGCATATTTCGAGGCTCAATATCGAGAATCTCAGTATTTGATATGGCAGTGCCATACACGCCGCTAAATATTGGTCCCTGCACCTCGAGCACATCCCCGTGTATATCGTGCGAATGCAACTCAAAGAACCTGTTGATGTACACGCGATCTACGGCGGTACCACGATCGCTCCCCCACCTTGAGCTAAACGGACGCGTTCTGCGCATTGAGCCCCATCTAACGGGAGCGATAATTCTTCTACCTCTGCGCCAGTTAGAGAGTCGACGCGCTTGGCGTTTCACGGGATATGGGAGTTCCCTGAGTACATCCTTGAGTCGCTCTCGCGCTGTCATAAGTTCCTCATCTCCGTAAATCCCTTCCGCATACAGTCTGCGCTAATTCTGCGATACGCGAGCGGATCTTCAACCAATCAAAGTTCTCTCCCTGAAGAGCGGCTCCAGCCTCAGTCATCTCAGTCCGCTTTCCTGCATCACTAAGAAGCAAATCACATGACACTGCGAATGCTTTGGCAGAATCAGCGATCTCGCAATGCACGCCACTAATTAGCGAGAGCCCCTCACAGCCAAGGCTTGTTGTGACAATCGGAAGACGATGTGCAAGGGCCTCAAGGATCTTGATGCGCGTGCCAGCCCCTATCCGCAGTGGAACCACAGAGACATCGGCACTCGCTAACTCGTCCTCAATGCTCTCTACCTCACCTGTCACTACGACATGAGGCCTTGCTAACTCTTGGACATCAGTCCCAGCGCGCCCGACGATGCGAATTGAGACATCAGGTCGCAACTCCTGGAGGATTGGGAGAACTTGCTCTACAAGAAAACGTGACCCGTCAATATTGGGCTCATATGTTTGAAGCCCTATAAAAACAAGTGCTCCACCCTTAACATCAACTTGCCGCTCAGGGTGCCCGACCGGGTTTTCAGGTGTCACATACCCATTCTCAATTACGTAGGTCTTCTCCCCACCGAGAGCAATGCGATCCTGCTGGCTGCAGACAATCACAGCATTCGCCTGCAGAGATGCCCTGCGCTGAGAGCGGCGCCATCGCCTGATATCTACGCGGTCCAACTCGCTAACAATCGCGAATCGAATCGAGGCCTTTACATCCCGGAGCGAGGGGCGCTCTTGCGCTCTACGACTCGTCAACATTTTTTGATCCTCGAGGTTGTCAAGGTCGACGATGCACGGGATATTCGCGACGTCTCCAATTGCGGCCCACGCATCTAGATGACTCCACCAAATTAAGTCATATCCGTTGCTTAGTTCCCGTGAGATAGCGGACTTAGCGCCCGACCAATCGCGCCACGCGACGCGTCGCGGCAAGCCACTACCAATCCAAGGGGCGACTCCACACAAGGAGGCTCTCGGGATGGGTACATGCGCTACTACAGTGCGCTGTACCGGCTCACCGATCGGGGCTGAATACGCTTGCGGTTTCCCGTTAGTACTGGGCTCCTCGTCGTCTCCGGAGTGCAGGATCATCAGGTCAACTGCCCCCGCGTGAGCTAGTCCGCGCAGCATATTGGCGAGCCGTATTCGGTATCCGGTGCGCTCAGGCCATGGGATTTCATCGGCGATGCAGAGGATCCGTAGTGACGCGGTTCCCGAGTCATCAACCTGCATTGGCTCGCCTACTCCCGACACGCTTTGATCTACTCCCGGGTCTCTTCACACCGCTCCCCGAAGGAGACGCAATGCCGAACATTTAGTTGCGCTCATGACTAGCGACGACTACGTATAACCCCGGTACCAATACACACAATTACTGCTAATAGATGAGCGGAAAGGGTCCGGAGGTGCGCAGCGAGAGCCTACTCTTGGGAGACCGCTACCCCGACCGAGGACAGATGACCACCCCAACCCCCCACACGCCAGTTGAGTCCGTCTTCGACGGCAAGAAGCGACCAACGCTCCTAGTCGCGTGGCGCGAGTTAGTTCTCTACAAAGAAGTTGTCTGGTCTTTCGCTGTCCGAGGCGTACGTGTTCGTTACAAACAGGCGGCCCTCGGTGTCGGCTGGGCGGTTCTTCAGCCGCTTGCGTTTCTCACAATCTTCATCCTGTTCTTCGGGCGAGTCGTCAAAGTCTCAGGTGGCGGCACCAGCTACGCAGCATTCGCACTCTCAGCACTAGTGCCATGGCAATTCATCGCCTCGGGAATATCGTTTGGCGCTAACGCTCTAGTTAACGATGCGGACCTATTGCGTAAGGTCTACTTCCCCCGAGAGGCACCTATTTTTGGAGCAGTGCTCTCAGTAATCCCGGACCTAGGGATTGGATTGATACTCGTGTTGCTCGCGACCCCGTTCACAGGGGCTCACCTGACATGGACGCTGGTATTCGTGCCTCTGCTGTGTGTTGTTCTAGCGATCATTCCGCTAGCGGCCTCACTCCCTCTAGGCGCTATGAACGTGTATTACCGCGACTTCAGGTATTTGTTGCCATTCGCTCTGCAACTCGGATTATTTGCTAGTCCAGTCGCGTACCCAGTTACGCGTGTCGCTCCGAACCTACGGCCCTGGTACGCACTAATAAACCCTGCGGTAGGCCCGCTTGAGGGTTTCCGCAGAGTGCTCGCAGTTGGTACCACCCCTGATTGGGGACTCCTCGGGATAAGTACCGCGAGTGCACTGGTCTTACTCTTGATTGGGTACAAGTGGTTCAAGTCTCTAGAGCGCGAATTCGCGGACGTCGTCTAATGACCTACGCAGTCAAGTTTGAGGATGTCTCTAAACAGTTTCGTAAGGGAGGTGCGCGCTATGAGCACTTTGGAACGAGAGTCCTCTCCGCACCGCGACGCGCTATAAAGAGAGCAGGTGGCCAGCAGGAGCCATCACGGGGAAAACTCGCACTTGAGCATGTCTCATTTGAAGTTCCCCAGGGTGAAGCATTCGCACTCGTCGGGCCAAACGGTGCCGGAAAATCAACAGCACTTCGTTTGGTCTCACGCATCTCCCAACCTACCGGTGGGGTGCTGCGGGTACGGGGACGGGTAGGCGCACTCATTGAGGTTGGCTCGGGGGTCCACTTCGAGCTCACCGGTCGAGAGAATATTTGGCTATACGGAAGCATCCTTGGCCTAAGTCGCTCTGATATTCGCTCACGTTTCGACGCGATAGTCGAGTTCTCCGAATTAGGAGACGCTATAGATACGCAGGTGAAGTATTACTCGAGCGGCATGCAACTGCGACTTGGGTTCTCAGTTGCATCGCACCTTGAGCCTGATGTCTTCGTTGTAGATGAGGCGCTCGCAGTTGGCGACATTAACTTTCAGGCTAAATGCGTAGACCGAATGACGCGCTTAGTGCGTGAAGGCACAACACT
>JBAWWI010000086.1:0-9100 GCA_037146835.1 Actinomycetes bacterium
CTACTTACTCCGAGAAAAATGTACGGGTGCTCCTGCAATCCGTAACGCTCGCATCTCCTCAGGTGAGACAACCTCGAGGCGCTCAAACCCTGGAGTCGATCCCGGGTCCTCAACAACAAGTATCCGACCGCCGGGCCACGAGAGCTCGATGCTCTCGTCGGTTTCATACTCGGGCACTCCGCCAAGAAGCCCGCACCAGAGACCTAGTGATGAAGTAATCGAGTTGGTTCGCATAACAATTCGCTTCAGCAAGGCCCTGTTAGTCGCTGGCTCTGGGGTCTCCTCCCACCAGATTGGCCGCCCTAATGGGGCGCCGCGTTCTGTGCGATCAGCCCATCGCTCGCTCCAAGTTCCTGGACTTGGATTCGCCTGAGCAAGTTGAATGACTGTCCCCTGAGCCTCCCTCGGTGACAAGAATGCCTCGAACCACTCTGGGTCTTCAAAGGAGACTCCGGTCGGTTGGTAGCCGGCAAGCGTCGCTTGATCAATTGCATCACGCAGAGAATCGACCTTGAACGTGATGTGGTGCTGACCCTCGCCGTGCCTCGCAATGAATTTAGTTAAGAAGCTGTCGCCCACATCTGAGCGAGGAGTAATTACCTCAACAGTCATGCCGGCCTCACCGTCTCCAACGCGAGCCTGCACCCAGCGAAAATCCAGAGCATCCCCGCCCTCAGTAACGGTCGCTGCGAGCTCGCCTACAAGTTGTGCGAGAGCAGATGTTGGGTTGAGGGTTGCGAGCGCGATGTGGTCTAGATCCATATCCCCACGCTATTGCTCAGAGTGCTCCGCTAGAGGATCCTTCGTAGATGGCCTTGATGCCTAGGTGCTTGTCATCGGCTCTAGAGGGGCGCGCCTACCGGCTTTGGTGATGCCGCGGGCTATTAGGTAGCCAATCCCAAGGATCGTGAATCCCGCAACTGCATCGAGAAGGTAATGGTTTCCGGTGATGATGATCACGGAAACGGTGCAGACCGGGTAGAGAGCGGCTAGTGCTTTGGCCCACGTCGATTTGAGGCGCGGTACCAATGCAGAAGCGCACCAGAGCGCCCATGCGCAGTGGACACTCGGCATCGCAGCAAATTGGTTGGAGACGTTGTGGAGCGTCCCGGAATCAAATGACCAGAATGTCGGGTAGCGGTCGAGGGTGTCGATAAAACCAAAGCTCTGTGGCAGGAGTCGAGGCGGCATGAGCGGCCAGAGGGTGAATCCAATAAGGGCTAACGCAGTTGTGATCGCAAGAGTATTCCTCCACAGCGGGTAGTCGTCTTGGTGCCTGCGATATAAGAAAATGCCGACGCCGATCGTTACAAGAAAATGGAACGAACCGTAGAAGTAGTTAGCGCCGACGATGAGAGCGCGGGTGTGAAGTGCCCACTTTTGTATCGCCTCTTCGTGGTAGATGCCGAGGGTTTGTTGAAGGTGAATTATTGCTCGAGCGTGAGAGAACGCAAGCGCTTGAAGGTGCCGTGCGTCGCGCGAATTAAAATTGCGAATCATCGAGTAAAGGAAATAAAAGCCAAGAATAAATGCAGCTTCATTCCACCAATGCAGAGCGGTTCCGTCTCTTAAGCGGCGTGTGCGATCGCGGAGATTTTCGTTCTTTACTTTGACGCTTGTGGAATCAGTGCCATCCCCAGAATCTGGGCGTTGTGTCATGTCGGGTCCGTATTCGTGTTCAGCCGTCGAGCGCCCACCGCAAATGACGGGGCTCCTGGGAGGCTGACTACAAGCATGACGAGATAGTACAGAAGTCCGATACCAAGGGCCTTGCCGGTACTAACTCCTAAAGGCGTCAGGAGAAGCACAAGCATCCCCTCCCGCACACCTAGGCCACTAAGCGATAGCGGGAGAACCTGGGCCATTGCTACAGCTGGAAAGTATGCAAGAACTGCCCCATTTGGAACGTGTGCCTCTAGCGCCCTCCCGATTATCCACATCACCGCGACCATTGAGCACTGATAGAGCATCGCTGTGGCGATGGCAGCGACGGCTCTCTTTGGCTGCTGACGCATGCGCTCAACGCCGATATGAACTGCACCGATGAAGCGAGTCCAGCCTTCGTCCTCGCGGAATCTCCCAGCGAGTTTTGGGTGTGCAGCGAGGGTGAGGATGAACACAAGCGCAAGGAGGGTGAGCCCTGCTGCTAAAAGTGCAATCCACGATCGCTTCTCACTAAGAAGCGAAGGATTAATTGCGAATCCAAAGAGGCAGATCATCGGCAGTGCGATGAATCCCGTTAGGCGCTCTAGAACAACAGACCCGAATGCCGTCGGACCATCACCGATATTGGTTGTGAGTCGCGAGACTCGCAGTACATCTCCCCCAATTGTCGAGGGCAGAACATTCCCAACAAACTGGCCAGCGAAATAGTGGCGCACGAGAATTCGGAGAGGCACGTGCTCGTCGAATACTGCGAGCACTCGTTGCCAACGCCATGCTGAGAGAACTATCCCCCCTGCTGCCATGAGTACTGCAGCACCGAGCCAAAAAATTGTTGAGGCGTGCCGCTCACGATTGAGAATGACGATGGCGCCTAGATCCATGCGAGAAATGAGTAACGCCAATAACGCTGCGCTCACAACAATCCTCAGCCAGACCACAATTTTCCGTCGACGCGGAGAGTGCGATGCTGCAGGAATGGCGTCGACCTCTTGCTCGGGCATCATTGCGGGTAATCCTAGGGCGGCGGGGCTTAGGCCCTTGCTCGCTGCCTCTCGCTACCTATAGAGAGACGAGCACCGGGGCTTCTCTGGCACTGTTCCCAAGGTAATAGAGCGCCGAATACGCTTCTAGGGTTGTAGATGCTTACGCTTCACTCCTACTAGCCACTTACGCGGCGATCATCGCCTGAGAGAGAGCGCATTTCCATGTTGGTAACTGTTGATGATGGGGTATCTCTCGAGGTTTTGGTTACCGGTTCCGGACCGGCACTCTTCCTTGTTCACGGTTTTGGTGGAGCGAAGGAAGATTTCTCTGATCACATAGAGAGTCTTTCAAGAGAATATCGAGTGGTGGTATTCGATCACCGAGGCCATGGCGAGAGCGGCGCCCCAACTGATGAGGCTTCGTACTCTCTTGAGCGACTCGGTGCAGACATCCTCTGTGTCGCAGATGCGCTCGGCGAGGAGACGTTCGTCCTCCTCGGGCATTCAATGGGCGGAATGGTTGCACGCAAGGTTGCGCTTACATTCCCCGATCGCATTGACGCATTGATTCTGATGGATACCTGTCACGGACCTATCGCTGCTGTTGATGGCGATTTGATTGAGATGGGTGCACAGATTGCGCTTACTGACGGAATGACAACCCTTAAGGAAATTCTCGACGCAGGCACTCCGCTTGATAATCCTGCGTATCAGAGACTCCTAGAAGAGCGTCCCGGGTATCGCGAATTCCAGGAAAAGAAATTTGGGTCTCTCTCTGCAGTGATGTGGGCGACAATCGTGCGCGCAATTCGAGATCAATCCGATGATCTTGAGGCAATGAGATTGCTTGAGATGCCGACCCTTGTAATCGTTGGAGAGGTTGACCTTCCATTTGTGTCGCAGAGCAGAGCGATGGCGGATGCGATCCCGCGCGGCCAACTAGTAGTGATTCCTGACGCAGGACACTCACCTCAATTTGAGAATGGGGACGCGTGGGTAAACGCGTTGAATAGTTTTCTAGAGTCTGTTGCAGCGGCGAAGGGCTCGAGCACTTAAGTAGAGAAGCACTTAAGTAGAGAAGCACTTAAGTAGAGAAGCACTTAAGTAGAGCCGGTCTTAAAGAGTTCTTGCGCGCTCTAAAAGGTTAAGAAACGATCTCGCTCAACGATGACCCTTGTTAGGCGCCCAGCGGCAACCAACCCGCGATGGTCTTTTACCGAGACCACGAATGTGAGTCGTCGCCCCTCGATAGTTCTAAGGGTTGCCTCGGCAGTTACTGACCCGCCGATTGCAGTGGGGGCTAGGTGGTCGAGCTGGACCCGGTATCCCACAGTGGTCCTTCCCTCGGGAAGGTGTCCTTCGCAGGCAGAGACCGCTGCTTGCTCAGCGAGCAGCACAACTCTTGGAGTCGCGAGAACAGGAACATCACCGCTACCTACGAAGAGCGCGGTGTCCGTCTCAGCGACGACAAGGGTTGCGGTTCCGGTGAGTCCGGCCTGGAGGGTCACGCCCCTACGATACGCAATGCCACAGTGCCCAAGCACTTTGTAGCCATTTGTTCCCAGCCCCACTCGGACGTGGCAGAGTGTGGAGTACCCGATCGGGCCCTGATTTACATGGAGGATAGGCACTTGCTAGACGAGGATGTAATCCGTCGAACCCTTGGAGCCGCTCTAAAGCGCGGTGGTGACTTCGCAGAGGTTTTTGTCGAGGAGAAGACCTCTAGTAGCGCATCTCTTGATGATGGTCGCGTCGAAGAGGTCTCGTCATCGCGCAGGCGAGGGGTTGGAATACGTGTTGTGGTGGGGGAGACCACAGGCTTCGCCCACACTGCAGATCTCTCAGAGGAGGGGCTCCGTTCAGCAGCAGAGGCCGCGGCTGGCGCTGCTCAGGGCAGCGCTGGGGTACGCGACGTTGGAGCATTTAGTCGCAAGACGGTCGAGCCAACTCACGCGGTGCGCGACTACCCAGAGAGTATTGATAAAGAGATCAAGGTAGAGGCGCTTAGGCGAGCCGATGCTGCAGCGCGTGCCGAGGGCGGAGCCATAGCGCAGGTAAGCGCATCGTATGCCGATAGCCGACGTCGAATATTGGTTGCTAACTCTGATGGATTAATCGCCGGCGATGAGCAGATTCGGACTCGTTTCTCAGTCAATGCAGTAGCGACTGGGGATACAGGGCTACAGACTGGCACCGAGTCCCCTGGGCGCACGGTCGGTTGGGAGTTGCTAGAGGAGTTTCCGCCAGAGCAGACAGCGCAGATTGCTGCACGCCGTGCGTTATCAAAACTAGAGGCGCGACCAGCACCTAGCGGGAAGTGGCCTGTTGTTCTTAAAAAGGGAGCGGGTGGTGTTCTCTTCCACGAAGCATGTGGTCACGGACTTGAGGCAGATCTAGTTGCTCGCGATGCGTCAATCTTCAAGGGAAGAGTTGGCGAGCAGGTGGCCTCTTCACTAGTGACTGTCGTCGATGATGGGCGTCTCGCTCGCGAGTGGGGTGCCTATGGAATCGACGATGAAGGTGCCGCTGCTCAGCGCAATGTCTTGATCGAAGACGGTGTCTTAACCGATTACATGTGGGATCTGCTTAGAGCGCGCAAGGCAGGCCGGCAAAGTAGTGGGAA
The DNA here is from genome assembly GCA_037146835.1 of Actinomycetes bacterium. GTDB lineage: Bacteria > Actinomycetota > Acidimicrobiia > IMCC26256 > IMCC26256 > IMCC26256. The sequence goes on from JBAWWI010000086.1 coordinate 5,272, forward strand.
TGGACGGCGCGAGACCTACATGAATCTCCCGATGGTGCGCATGACCAATACTTTCCTAGAGCGAGGAGAGACAGACCCTGATGACATCATCAGCGCTACTCCTTACGGCATTTACTGCGTGGCGCTCGGCGGTGGACAAGTAAATACAGCGACAGGCGATTTCGTATTCGGGGTCACCGAGGCCTACCTAATTGAGAACGGTGTACTTACCGCTCCCCTTAGAAATGCTCAGTTGATTGGTAATGGTGCTGAGGCACTAAGAGCAATCGACCTTGTAGGTAACGACTTCGATACTTGGGCAGGAACCTGTGGCAAAGATGGTCAAGGGGTTCCGGTCTCGTCTGGCCAGCCCACGCTGCGCGTCTCCGAACTAACCGTCGGGGGTACTGGAGCATGACTTCAAAGCGTGATTTGTTGGTCATCGCACGCGAGATTGCTGGATCAGCTCGTGGTTCAGAGCAGATTGAGGCACGCGTAGGGCGCGGTCGTGATACCGATGTTGAGGTACTTCGTGGTTCGGTCGAGTCATTAACAGTCGCCGAGAGCGAGGGCGTAACAATTCGGGTAGTCGTTGACGGGCGCCAAGGTGTCGCCTCTGCAGGATCACTAGATCCGGAGATAGTTGCAGCAACACTTGAAGATGCAAGAGACAATGCGCGCTTTGCTGAGCCGGATGAGTTCTCCGGATTGGCAACACCTGCCGAATTAGGTGATGCGATTGTTCCAGAGCTTGACCTGTGGCGAGACGACTTAGCGCTGATACCCACAGAGGAGAAAGTAGCGATGGCGCTCCAGCTAGAGCGAGCCGTGCTCTCAGCAAACTCCCTTGTCCGAGGAGTTGAGTCGAGTAGTTACGGCGATGGTTCCAATGAGTCAGCGCTCGTTACGTCAACCGGAATTGAGGCATTCCATAGACGTACCACTGCATCACTTGGAGCATCTGCTCTAGCTGGGCCTGAGTCGGATACGCAGACCGGCTACGGCTTCAGTGTTGGTAGAACCGTCTCTGACCTTGACCTCGAGTATGCAGCAAATCAAGCGGCGAATCGTGCAGCTCGGCTCCTAGGTGCCACCCAACCGGCAACACAGCGCATCCCGGTGATTCTCGATCCGCTAGTAACGAGAACAATTCTTGCGCTCATTATCTCGGCACTTGGAGCAGAGGCTGTTCAGAAGGGGCGCTCGATGTTCGCGGGCAGACTCGGCGAGGCAATTGGTTCACCGATCGTTAACCTCATCGAAGACCCAACGAACCCCGAGGCGTTTGGGGCGACACCGTATGACAGCGAAGGCGCACCAACACGCAGAGTCGATCTAGTTACTGCGGGAGTGCTGAACGCATACCTACACAACGTAACTACTGCACGTCGCGGTAAAACTGTTACGACGGGTTCGGCGCTTGGCTCTGGGGTAGGCGCACGCGCTGCATACTTGCGGCCCGGACCACTAAGTGTCGAGGAGCTCTTCGCCTCGGTGCCTGATGCCCTCTACGTGCAGTCCGTGAGTGGGATTCACTCCGGAACGAGCACCGTCAGCGGAGACTTCTCAGTCGGCGCAGAGGGCCTGATGGTGCGCGATGGCGTCTTCGCAGAACCAGTTAGAGAAGCAACCATTGCATCAACGCTTCCGCGGATACTCCTTGAGATTGCGCAGATCGGATCAGATCTCACCTGGCTCCCAGGTGGCGGAGCGGGCATGACGCTATTGATCAGCGACATGATGTTGAGCGGCTCCTAGAGCGTTAACCGCTAGTGAGATTTGCTACCTAATTCCGCTAGCGAAGATGATTATTACTCCCGCGCCAGCAATAAATCGGTAGATCACGAACGGCATAAAGGTCCGGGTCCGCAAGTATTTAAGCAGTCCGGCAATAGCAATCCATCCGCTGATCCCTGCCGCGAGAAACCCTGCAAGAAATGCGCCCCCTGAGCCCGCAGGAATGCCATCTCCTGTTAAGAGCTTGAGGCCTGTAAATACTCCCGCGCCGGCAATTATGGGCAGGCTCATCAGAAACGAGACTCGTGTCGCCGCGACGCGGTCAAGCCCGAGCCAGAGACCCGCGGTGATCGTGATCCCGGAGCGTGACACCCCAGGCTGTAATGCAATTGCCTGCGCTAATCCCATAACGCCTGCGTCCCGCAACTCAAATTCTTCGATGCTGCGTTTCCCAGATTGACGGTCGGCCCACCAGAGTAGGAGTGCGCCTGCGATGAGCATCGCTCCTATTACAACAGGCTGCCCAAGCTTCTTCTCAATTACCGACGAAAACAATGCACCAACAATTGCTGCAGGTACAGCAGATGCAAGTAGGAGCCATGCAAGTTTGGCATCCGATTCTTTGAGGCTGCGGAGTTTTAGGGATCGCGCGGCTGCCGCAATGTACCGGGCAAGGTCCTGACGAAAGTACCAACATGCTCCGACAAGTGTTCCTAGGTGCAGAGCAACATCGAATGCCTTGTTGAGAGTCTCGCTGCCGGCGAAATCATTCCAGCGAAAGAGAGCTGGTATGAGAATTAGGTGCCCGCTCGATGAGATAGGCAGGAACTCCGTTAGCCCCTGAGTGATCCCCAATATGATTGCGTGCAGAATTGACATTACAGAATGACTCCAGTTGAGTGAGGCTCGCGGATCTGATGCTACGCCGTGCTAGCGCTTACCTAAGACCGGAACCGATGCGAGGGTGATTACTCCGCTCGCTACAGCGAAAGCGACTCTAGACACGAGCTCTAGTGGCACCGCTAGCGTCGCGGCGGACCCCTCCGAGGTGCGATCGATCCGCATTATCCTTGCGCCACCTATCACTTGGCGTGTGGGCTCGCCTCCGCTGAAGCGCTCTGGGTCAAGCGTCACGTAAACATCAACGACATCTCGAGCATGGAGTTGGCGGGCGTCATCACTGACGACGCGGACCCCTCGAGTCCCATCGGGTAGCGCAGCCTCGGCTACCCCAAGGTGCCGCCTGGTCACGACATTGCCCTTCAGCACGGGTGTAGCAATCTGCTCCCCAATCGCATGGGCCCGAACCTCAGGATCCGGCGGAGGCGAGTGGAGTTGTATCGAGCGCAGATCCGAGCTGAGGATCTTGTGCCCTGCCAGCAAGTCACGTCGCGCAACTACAACCGTATATGTGCGCCCTAGGGCTTCGGACCTGCTGTGCAGTTGATTGATAGTTGATGCGACATCTATGGCTGTAATCAGCGCAAGCAACGAGGCGGCTACGCGCAGCAGGAATGCTCGTTTTGTTGTGGTGATGGAGATATTTCGGAGTACAGATGAATAACGATTAAAGAGTGATGGCATGCGGCCCCCATTAGGGCTCGGAGAATCCTTTGGCGGGGAAGCCTGGGCACATACTCAGCGCCGATCACTTAGAAATTCTGGCAGCGAGACCTAATTGCTAGTAGTTGGAGCCTTCGGAGTCGATGCCTTCTCTGACTTTGCCGGCGCAGATTTTGTCTCGCTGGATTTAGATTCACTCGATTTCTTATCGCCAGAAGTTGAGTCACTGCTCTTAGAAGTGGAGTCGCTACTCGACTCAGATTTGCTCTCACTCTTAGCTGTACTCGATCGCTGCGATGAAGGGTTATCTGTCTTGTAGAAGCCAGAGCCCTTTAGAACGATACCGACGGCACCAAAAACTTTACTGAGGGTCCCGCCGCATCCCTTGTGCTTCTTTAGCGGCGTATCGCTAAATGACTGCTGCACCTGAAAAAGCTCGCCGCATTTTGCGCAGGAGTACTCGTAGGTGGGCATTTGATCCTCGTCTATCGAAATATTGGGCCGCCGAAGTAGCGGGCATTGGGTGGTAAGTATTCGGGTGGTAGGTATT
>JBAWWI010000087.1:0-9003 GCA_037146835.1 Actinomycetes bacterium
CTAATAAAAGGCTCTAATAAAAGCCCCTAATAAATAGCGTTCTTAGAGGGTTGCGTTCTTGTAGGTAATCGCCGCGTACGTGGTTACGGAGTTGTGTTCTTCGCTGCGTCGAGGAAAGCGGGCTTCTCTCCGCCTCCGTGAACAAGAAGATTCGCACCGCTTACGTAAGAAGCGAGTTCCGAGGCTAGGAACAAACAAGCGTTAGCCACATCGCGTGGCTCGCCGAGCCGGCCGAGCGGAACTGTTGCACCGACGGCTGCGATTCCTTCTTCGTCTCCATAGAAGAGGTGGCTCTGCTCGGTTCGAATCATCCCAGCGGTTACAGCGTTTACGCGCACCTTCGGAGCGAACTCCACAGCCATTGTCTGCGTGAGGTTGAGTAGTCCAGCTTTTGCAGCGCCATATGCCGCTGTCTCGGGGGATGGTCGCGTAGCGCTCACGCTTGCAATGTTGATGATGCAGCCACCATCCGGTTGCGCCTGCATAACTGCGTTGGCCTGCTGCGAGCAGACCAGCGGCGCAATGAGGTTGAGGCTCACAATTGCAGTGGAGAATTTTGGGGAGGCGGTAGCTGTATCAGCGGGGGGTGCGCCGCCAGCATTATTCACGAGAATGTCGAGGCGCCCATAGGTATCTATGACTTTCGCGATGATCGCCGCTACCTGCTCTGGGTCTCGAACATCGCCCTGCGCGAATACCGCAGTTCGCACTCCAGATCCCTCGGCAACGGCGGCTGAACTCGTCGGGAGATCCTCTGGGGTACTCCGACCGCAGATCACTACCTCCGCGCCGGCATCGAGGAGGCACTCTGTGATTCCACGCCCAACGCCACGGGCTCCGCCGGTGACTAGAGCAACACGTCCGGAGAGGTCAAGCGGATCAGGCATGGGGATAACGTAGCCCCTAGTCTGACGGGTAATCAGATATGTGGTTCAAGACATTTCGTCAGCATCCCGGCTTGTTTTTCAGGAGTCGGTAGTTGGCGGCGTTTGAGGGCCCGATATCGGAAGTTGGATCACGACAGTTAGAGACCGATAGAGACGGCGACCCAGGGGGCGGCGAGCAGATATGGGAATCACCCAGAGCATTGACCAGGCGGGTATCGCTGAGGTCGTAATGAATAATCCGCCGGTAAACGCACTCAATGTCGCGGGTTGGTTCGAGCTCGCACGGATCATTCGTGAACTCGGCGAGAACCCAGAGGTCCGGGTCGTCATTCTGCGTGCTGAGGGCCGCGGGTTCAACGCCGGTGTCGACATCAAAGAGATGCAAGCAACCGAGGGCTTCGATGCGCTTATAGCGGCGAACAAGGGGTGCTTCGAGGCATTCGCAGCGGTCTACGACTGCGCTGTTCCAGTAATCGCAGCGGTCAATGGCTACTGCCTAGGTGGCGGCATCGGGCTAGTCGGTAACGCAGATGTAATCGTCGCATCGGATGACGCAACATTCGCACTCCCAGAGGTCGACCGCGGTGCCCTTGGTGCTGCGACTCACCTTGCACGGTTGGTTCCCCAGCACCGCATGCGCTCAATGGTCTATACGGCTAAGTCGATTACAGCCCAAGAGCTCCTGCACTTCGGGAGCGTCCTCGCAGTTGTTCCGCTCGCCGATCTTCGTGAGGCGGCTTACGTGGTTGCACGAGATATCGCAGAGAAGAGCCCAACGGTGATGCGCGCTGCTAAAGCCTCACTCAACGGCATCGACCCAGTAGACGTCAAGCGCTCATATCGCTATGAGCAGGGATTCACGTTTGAATTAAATCTCTCCGGAGTTGCGGACGAGGCACGCGATGCCTTCGTCGAGAAGCGCGACGCCGAATTTACCGAGTAACTCAGAGCAAAGCGGAGTATTGCGTGGCAGATAAACGAATTACCGAAGAGGATGTAGTCGCGGAATTGCGCGACGGCATGACTATTGGAATAGGTGGCTGGGGTTCTAGGCGTAAGCCGATGAGCATTGTGCGCGCCATTGCGCGTTCAACTCTTAAGGACCTCACAATTGTCTCTTACGGAGGCCCGGATGTAGGTGTCCTCTGCGCAACCGGCAAGGTTGCGAAGGTTGTGTACGCGTTCTGCTCACTCGACTCGATTCCACTAGAGCCACACTTTCGTAAGGCGCGTGAGGCGGGCAGCATCTCCACGCTAGAGATGGATGAGGGGATGTTCCTCCTAGGGCTTCAGGCTGCAGCATGGCGTGTGCCCTTCTTGCCGACGCGAGTGGGCCTCGGTTCGAGCCTCATGGACCAACCCGAGATCCGAACGGTTAAGTCTCCGTATGACGACGCTGAGGAGTTGGTTGCGGTACCCGCACTAAATCTCGATGCTGCGATTGTTCATATGAATCGCGGGGATGCTCGCGGAAACGGTCAGTACCTAGGTGTGGATCCATACTTCGATGACTTGTTCCTAATGGCAGCAGAGCGACGCTTCATGTCCGTTGAGAAAGTTGTAACGACCGACGAGTTGATCGCTGGCGGACCGCTCCAGAGTCTGCGCATTAATCGCTTAATGACCGACGGAGTAATTGAGGCTCCTTTCGGCGCACACTTCACACAGTGCCCTCCGGATTACGAGCGCGATGAAGAGTTCCAGCGCGAGTATGCAGCCTCAGCAAAAGACCCAGACGCATGGGCTGCATTTCGCGCCAAGTACATCGATTGCGGCGATCATGCTGAGTACAGAAGGGTGGTCGGGCTATGAGCAACGCAACTCGAGCCGATTATTGCGTCATTGCTGTAGCGGAGACATTTCGTGGCGATGGCGAGATCATGGCCAACCCAATTGGAACAATCCCCATGATCGGCGGGCGACTCGCTCGCTCAACCTTCGAGCCTGATCTTGTGATGACCGATGGCGAGGCGATGCTCGTTGCTAACGCATTGCCGGTGGGCGTCGAGGGAGTAGAGAAAGTTGTGGAGGCGTGGAACCCATATCGCTCTATGTTCGACGTTGTCTTCTCTGGGCGTCGCCACGTAATGATGGGCGCGTCTCAGATGGATCGCTTTGGGAATCAGAACTTTGCATGCATTGGGCCCATGGATAAGCCCAAGGCTCAGTTGCTCGGTTTTAGAGGTGCGCCTGGTAACACAATTCAGAACAAGACTTCATTCTGGATCCCTATGCACTCTGTGAAGGTATTCGTCGAGCGTGTTGATGTTGTAACAGGGGTTGGGTATGACCGCGCTAAGGCACTCGGGGCTGCAGGGAGATTCCATCGCCTTGGCCACGTCGTTACCAACCTAGGTGTGCTTGATTTCGAGACACCCGATAACACACTACGAATCAGGTCGCTGCACCCAGGAGTTACTGCCGATGATTTGGTCTCAGCAACTGGATTTGATCTAGTGGTTCCTGACGACATTCCAGATACTCGTGCGCCTACTGATGCCGAGATGGAGATCATCAACTCTCTTGACCCGCGAGGACTTCGCGGCAAGGAAGTCCCTGAGTGACTCGTATAGAGACCGAAGCTTGCAGACTCTTTGGAGTTAAGTATCCAATTGTTCAGACAGGCATGGGTTGGGTTGCAGGCGCTCGCTTAACTGCTGCCACCAGCGCTGCAGGTGGGCTCGGGATTCTCGCCTCTGCAACGATGACTTACGACGAGCTAGTCGTTGCAATTCACGATGTAAAAGAACGCACTGAGAATCCGTTTGGAGTCAATCTCCGCTCCGACCAGTCAGATGTTGATGATCGCATCGCCCTGATTGTGAGTGAGGGCGTCAAGGTCGCATCTTTTGCTCAGGCACCGGGTGAGCGACTTGTGAAGATGCTTAAAGATCAGGGTGTAGTTGTGATGCCAACAATTGGTGCACCACGGCATGCTGAGAAGGTCGCTGCGTGGGGCGTAGATGCAGTAATCGCACAGGGAGCAGAGGGCGGCGGGCATACGGGTACCGTCCCAACCTCGCTGTTGATCCCAGCGGTGACGCGAAGTGTTGATATTCCAGTTATCGGCGCAGGCGGCTTCTCCGATGGCCGCGGCTTGGTAGCAGCCCTAGCTTGGGGTGCTGCCGGTATCGCCATGGGGACACGATTCTTGCTCAGCGCGGAGAGCACAGTTCCAGAGGATGTAAAGCGCCGATACTTAGCGGCAGGCATCAACGACACTGTCGTAACCAAGAGTGTCGATGGCCACCCGCAGCGCGTGATTCGCACGGAGTTAGTGGAGCACCTAACAGGCTCTGGTCGCCTCACCGCATTGCCTCGCGCTGCATTGAATGCACTTAGATTCCGCTCGATGACCGGGATGTCGCTCGGCTCACTCGTGCGCGAGGGGTTGGCGATGAAGAAATCTGAGGGCCTCACCTATGCACAGGTCGCGATGGCAGCAAATGCGCCGATGCTTACCAAGGCTGCTCTTGTAGATGGTCGTATCGAGGCTGGGGTTCTTCCAACCGGGCAGGTTGTAGGTGTGATTGATTCGCTCCCCACGGTTGCTGAGATCATTGCAAGTGTGGTTGCAGAGGCCGAGGAGACGATCGCTCGCTTGAGCGGCGCAGTCCCCGGAGTTAAGCCAGGAGACAAAGGTCTAGGAGGCCTAAGTGAGTAACGCAGAGTTGCAGAACAAGAGTGACAGCAAAACATCCAACAAGGCGCAGGTTCCTGCGATCGACGGTTGGATGACAACCGAGGGCGAGGCGCGTTTAGTGGGTGGAAGGGGAGCGGAGACCGGTTCCTATTTCTTCCCTAAGAACATGGCCTTCTCTCGAAACCCCTCAGCCCCCTCCGAGGAGATCGCCGAGGTGCAGCTCTCTGCTCGCGGCCGCGTCTGGTCGTGGACTACGAATCACTACCAGCCACCCGCGCCCTACATGCCGGCCGATCCGTTCGTTCCCTACACCGTGCTCGCAGTTGAACTCGATGAAGAGCGCATGGTTGTGCTTGGGCGACTTGCTCCAGACTGCGACCCGGCAACACTCACCTCTGGAGTAGAGGTTGAGGTTGAGCGTGGGGTGCTCTACGAAGACGACGATAACCAGTACATGGTGTGGCAGTGGCGACCAGCTGCGACGGAGGTAGCACGATGAGTGTTGGAGAGGTCGCAGTACTTGGTGTCGGTATGCACCCATGGGGTAAGTGGGGACGCAACTTTGTTGAGTACGGAGTTGTGGCTGCTCGTGCAGCGCTTGCAGATGCCGAGGTTGATTGGCGAGACATCCAGTTCGTTGCTGGTGGCGAGACAGTACGCAATGGTTACCCTGGCTATGTTGCCGGCGCTACTTTCGCTCAGGCACTCGGGTGGCAAGGCGCTCCAGTCGTCTCTGCCTACGCAGCCTGCGCATCGGGCGCCACCGCTCTCAACGCTGCGCGCGCGCAGATTCTTGCAGGGCTCTGCGATGTCGCTCTAGTAGTTGGGGCCGATACAACGCCAAAGGGATTCCTTGCGCCGAATGCAGGGGAGCGCGGAGACGACCCAGATTGGCTACGTTTTAGGCTTCTAGGAGCCACGAACCCGACGTACTTCGGACTCTACGCACGCCGACGCATGGAGCAGTACGGAGCAACACCTGATCACTTTGCAAAGGTAAAGGTTAAGAACGCGCGCCACGGACTTAACAATCCATACGCACGGTTTCGCAAAGAGGTAACCATCGAAGATGTAAACGCATCGCCGATGGTCTCCGATCCGCTGCGACTCCTTGAGATCTGCGCAACCTCAGATGGTGCCGCAGCCTTGGTCATCTGTAGCCTCGATTACGCGCGCTCGCGTGGTGTCTCGAACCCAGTTCGCATCGCTGCAGTCTCAACTGTCACTCCTACGTACCCGAATACTGTCATTGAGATGCCTAATTTTGCTACCGACTCTGCCTTTGGAGTTCCAGAGCCCGAGCGATCATTTAGAGACTCAATTGCATATGCCGCGTATGAGCAGGCTGGGATTGGACCAGAGGATGTGAACCTCGCTGAGGTCTACGACCTCTCTACCTCTCTAGAGCTTGATTGGTATGAGAACATCGGGCTCTGCGCGCCGGGTGAGGCTGAGCAGTTACTCGACGCTGGGGAGACCACTCTCGGCGGGAGGGTTCCAGTCAACGTAAGCGGCGGGCTCGCATCGTTCGGCGAGGCTGTTCCGGCTCAAGCCATCCAGCAGGTCTGCGAGATTACGTGGCAATTACGTGGCCAGGCCGAGGGTCGACAGGTCGAGGGTGCGCGCGTTGGGCTGACGGTGAATCAGGGCCTATTCGGGCACGGATCCTGCGTAATAGCGAAGCGTTAATTTCGCTTCGGTCCGCGTCGGCGCCGTTAGCCCGATAACCTGCGCCGCCATGGCGATTCAATGGAACCTTGCAGACCTATTCGAAGCTGTATCCGATGCTGTCCCAGAGCGCACGGCTCTGATCTGCGGCGATTACCGCTCCACCTTCGCAGCTCTTGACGAGCGAGCTACTCGGCTTGCAAACCACCTTGCATCGCAGGGCATTGGTCGTGGCGACCACATTGGGCTCTACGTCTACAACGGACCTGAGTATGTCGAGGGGACGTTCGCTGCCTACAAGTTGGGTGCAGTTCCGATCAATGTTAACTACCGCTACGTCGAGGGCGAACTCGCCTATCTATTCGACAACGCGGACCTAAAGGGCCTCGTCTTCGGACGCGAGTTTGCTCCGAGAATCGCGAACATCGTCAAGGATGCTCCGAAGTTGAAGGTCTTTGTTGCCGTGAACGACGGAACAGACGAAGACATATCTGTGATTGGTGCAACGGAGTACGAATCAGCGCTCGCCGCGGCAAGTGCTGTGCGTGCCTTTGAGCCGCGCTCCGAGGAGGATCTCTACATTCTCTACACAGGTGGCACAACCGGGATGCCCAAGGGTGTCATGTGGACCCAGCGCGACTTCTTCCTCTCAACAATCGGCCCACTGCTCTCTCTCGGTCAGGCCGCTCCGGATGACCCTGCTGAGTTTGTGACGCGTGCAATTGAGAATGGCGGTACATCTGTATCGATGCCGATTGCTCCACTAATGCATGGCGCCGCTCTGTGGGCCGCTCTAATGGCGATCTTCGGTGGCAATACCGTTGTGCTTACCTCTCAGCGCAAGCTCGACCCGCATGAGATCTGGCGCACGGTTGAGCGAGAGAAGATCATGTCGGTGAGCCTCGTAGGGGATGCAATGGCGCGTCCTCTCATTGAAGCGCTAGATGAACCAGGTGCCGACTACGACCTCTCTTCTCTATTCGTAATCGGTTCCGGTGGAGCAATCCTCTCCCCGGCAGTGAAGGCCAAGATCGTCGAGCGATTCCCGAACATGCTTGTGATCGACAGCCTTGGGGCATCGGAGACCGGGTATCAGGGAACTGTTGCCGGTACCGATGGTCAAGGTCGCCCGCGTTTTGCGATGGGGGCACACACAACCGTCCTCGACGATGACGGTATTCCGTTGGAGCCGGGTTCTGGAACCGTCGGTCGCTTAGCGCGTGGCGGGTATGTGCCGCTTGGTTACTACAAGGACCCTGTTAAAACTGCTGAAGTATTCGTGGAGGCCAACGGAAGCCGTTGGGTACTCCCGGGTGACATGGCGATAGTCGAGGCCGATGGAACCATCACTCTTCTCGGGCGCGGATCTGTGAGCATCAACTCTGGCGGAGAGAAGATCTTCCCAGAGGAGGTTGAGTCTGCACTTAAGAGTCATCCCGATGTCTTCGATGTTGTTGTCGTTGGAGTGCCGGATGAGCGGTGGGGCGAGCATGTATGCGCAGTTGTCAAGCCCCGCACAGGCGCCACCCCAGACGTTGAGTCACTAGCAACACATGTTCGTTCTCTACTTGCTTCTTACAAAGCCCCGCGCGAGGTATTTCTCGTAGACGAGATCGTTAGATCTCCATCGGGCAAGGCCGATTACCGCTGGGCAAAATCCATTGCGCTTGGAACCGCTAAATAGAGGCGCTAAGTAGCAGCATCGAGTACCTCTATCTACGGCGCTGCTACGAGAAGTGCGCTTATTTGGTTGAGCGCTTACTCTTCAATTTGATCTGGAAGCGTGACCGTAAAGGTCGTGCCGGCGCCCATGACGCTTGAGACGTTGATCTCGCCATGGTGCAAGGCAATGATTGCCTGGGTAATTGAGAGCCCAAGCCCTGTGCCGGGGGTGCGCGTGGGGTCTGCGTTCGATGCTCTGAAGAACTTCTCGAATAGCTGCTCTAAATCCTCTTGTGGAATCCCAATTCCGGTATCGGCCACCTCGAGAATCCAAGCGCCTTCCTCTCGGATGACCTCAACATTTACCTCGCCGCCGCGCGGAGTGAACTTCAAAGCATTGTTTACAAGGTTATCTATGACCTGTCGGAGTCTTCCGCTGTCACCACGTACCGGAGGGCCATCTGCGGTGCTCAATTTGAGAGTAACGCCGGCGGAGTCAGCTGCCGCTGATAGTTCTAGTTGCGATTCATTAATTAGCGCCACAAGATCAACAGGCTCGACTTCAAGGGTGACGCTGTGCGTTTGGAGCCGCGAGAGGAGCAGTAGATCGTCAATGAGTCGGTGCATACGCTGACTGCTTCGAGTGACGATCTCGAGGTACTCGCGTTGCTGCTCGTTAAGTTCGCCGCCCGAACCGTCACTCAGAATCTCAGTGAACCCCATAATTGAGGTTAGGGGAGTGCGCAGTTCGTGGCTTACGTTGGCTACAAACTCAGATTTAAGTTGGTCTAGTTCGCGGAGTCGCTCGTTCTGCTGCTCAATGACGATGCGCACATCCTGCTCAGCCGCAATTATAGATTCACGTTGATTCTCCATCTCGCGCCGCTCGGTAATGTCGCGATATATCCAGACGTGGCCGTCGTAGTGTCCGCCAACAAAGACGGGAATGTAGTCGCGTTCTAATACCCGACCGTCAGCCATCGCCAGCTCAAACTCGGTTACCTCAACGCGATTCTCTAAGCAGGTGAGGGTGCTCTCCAGGAAGTATTGGGGGTCTGCGAATAGGTGCTTGCTCTGTTCAGCGGCTTCCCTGCAATCGGCCCCTACTAGAGCAGCAGGTGGAGCCGGTATCTGGAATAACTC
>JBAWWI010000088.1:0-8915 GCA_037146835.1 Actinomycetes bacterium
ATTACCTGTGCAACTCAGACGCGCCCGGGAGGAATGCTCACTGGGCTCGCCCAGGTAGCACCGGTAGCAGGCGAGAAGTGGGGAACGGTGATGTCGCTCCCCACGATCGAGGCGCGAGTCGCTGCCATTCGTGATCCGAAGACGCGAGCCGACTTGATAGAAGAAGGCCAACGCCTAGGCACTTGGTATGACCCGAAGCGTATTCACCCGCTCGGCACTGGCGAGACGCCGGTCTACGACTTAGGCGATAGCGGTTCGCTCGCAGATCTTGCGCAGCGCGCGGGAGTCCACCCCGTTGAGATAGTCATGGATCAACTGCTCGAGACCGATGGACGCGCACTCTTCAATACTTGGTTCTTCAACAGGAGTGGCGAAGCACTTGGGGAGTACCTGCAACTTGATGCTGTCTATCCAGGCCTCGGCGATGCAGGTGCGCACGCTGGGCAGATATGTGACGCTGACGCCCCAACGCATTACCTCGCTTACTGGGCACGCGATCGAGCTAAGGCAACGCTTGCGAAAGCTGTGCACGAACTAACTGCTAAGGCTGCAGCGGTTCTTGGTCTAAAAGATCGTGGAACGCTGAGGGTCGGTGCTTTCGCCGATGTGAACATCTTTGACCCCGAGCGCCTCCAGACTGCCTACCCCGAGTACTCCTTTGATTTTCCAAACGGCAAGGGCCGACTCAAGGTGCGCGCAAAGGGCTATGCGGCGACAATCGTAAATGGGGAAGTAGTAACCGAGCAGGGTAACCACACCGGTGCGCGCCCTGGGCGAGTCATTCGCGAGTTCGCTCGAGGTTAAGCAGAACAATCTCTAGCGCAAGCACCTGATCGCCCGCTACGCACGATTACGTAGCCGAACGCTGGTGGTCACCTTGGAGAGTTGGTCTTGATTGAAGACTTAGTTGCTCGAAGAGACTGGTTCAAGGAGGATGAGCGGAATCTCGCGGTCGGTCTTCTCTTGGTAGCCACCGTAGTTAGCGTGGTCTGCGGTAATGCGAGGCCACATTTCTGCACGCTCCTCACTAGTAGCGATTCGCGCGTTTCGCGTGTGTGTTGCCTTGCCGCCGATCCTTACCTGGACTTCCGGGTTGGCCTGCAGGTTTAGGAACCAAGCAGGGTGGCGGTCGTCACCGCCGCGCGATGCGACTATCAAATAGGTGTCGCCGACTTGGAGTGGTGATGTGAGCATGCATGAACGGGGCTCGCCGGACTTGCGGCCGATTGTCGTGAGCTCGAGTACTGGCATCCCAGATGCGCGCCACCCGGCCTTGCCGAAAGTTACTGAGAGCAAGGCGCGGTGCAGCGTGTTCATGGTCTTGAGAGCGAAGTCACTAGGCATGGTCGGCATAATAAGGCATACAGATGCCTGCCGCCTGCGCAGAGCATTTGCCACCCTCGATTGCGTTACAGTTGTGCTGCCTCTACAGGCGCAGACCTTTGAAAAAGGGGGAAATTTGGAACTACGCAAATTGGTGATCCCACTGTTAGCGGCCTCCTTCGTCTTCGCCGCAGCTTGTTCCGCAAATGGGAATGCAGCATCTAAGGAAACCACCTCGACGAGTAAGCAGAACGCGGACAGGTCGGGTGGCATGAGTGCCGCAGAGATGGCTTACATGGGGCATGCATCCTCGGAAGGCGATCGAGGTTTCTCAAAGTTGGCGAATGGCGAACCCGAGCACCAAACCATGACGCTTCCAATCTCTAAGGCAGATCGTAGAACTCTCGCACGCCAGATGGTTCTGGCTCGTGAAACCGCACTGAGGTATCCAACAGTTGCTGATGCCGAAGCGGGTGGACTGCGCCGCGCTGGCCCCTTTACTCCTGGGCTCGGCGCTCACTACATCAACTCCGCTAATTACTCTGGATCTCCAGATGGAGTGCTAACAGACGAATGGATCGGTAGGCCGCTCGCCTGGATCTATGACGGGACACACCCCGACTCCCATATCGCAGGGCTCTTCTACGCAAGCCTTAAAACAACTCCAGAGGGCTTCGCAGGGCCGAATGATATGTGGCACGTTCATAAAAATGTCTGCCTCGTTTACGGGCCGGACGGAATTGACACTCCACTTGGAGCGGACCACGGAGCAACGGCAGAGGAATGTCAAAAAGTCAGCGGGCAGTTAATGCAAGTGACTCAGAGGCTTCTTCACGTCTGGGTTGTGCCCGGGTATGAGAGCCCGGAGGGTGTTTTCTCTCACCTCAGTTCGGCGATCACATGCGATGACGGGTCTTACCGAACGATTGAGGATGTCACGAAAGTAGGGAAGCGGACCACAACCTGCGCCGACGGCTCCGAGTAAACCCCTCGGCCGGCTGGCGGCCAGCGCCCCCGCCCGACTACCCTCTTGCCAACGGCGCGGGGTGGAGCAGTCTGGTAGCTCGTCGGGCTCATAACCCGAAGGTCGTTGGTTCAAATCCAACCCCCGCCACCATCGAGAAATATCGAGAACCCCTGCTACGGCAGGGGTTCATCGCGTAACGGCACTGTTTAGGCAGCAGGCGAAAACATGGTCAGGACGCGCACGGGCGTCGGAGCATTCGAACTGGCATGATGAACTCTTAACAGGGAGTGCCTTGTGTTCGAGGGTTGTGTCGATAACGGGAGGGGCGATGCCGAGCGCCGATGAGGTCCGAGACGGTCAGCGAGCAGCTTGGGCCGGGCTTTCTGCGAGCTGGGAGAAGTGGGATCAGGTCATCATGGATCAGCTGGCCCCGGTCGGCGCAGCGATGATCGAGTCGATGGACCTAGCTAAGGATCATCGCCATCTCGATATCGCGTCAGGCACGGGTGAGCCGGGATTGAGTATCGCGAGCCGGGTGCCACAGGGAAGAGTGGTGCTGACCGACCTCGCCCCAGAGATGTTGGATGTGGCAGAGCGGCGAGCGGTGACGCAAGGGATCGTCAATATTGAGACGAAGGTGTGCAGCGCCGATGATCTGCCATTCGACGACGCCACCTTCGATGGTCTCACGGTGCGATTCGGCTACATGTTCTTCCCCGACATGGCGAAGGCCACGGCCGAATTCGAACGGGTGCTCAAGCCGGGCGGACGTCTCTGCTCCTCGGTATGGGTCAAGCCCGAACAGAACCCGTGGACCTCGATCGCCATGCAGGCAATTGTTAGCGAGACACAGGTCGCGCCTCCCGATCCAGAGAGGCCGAACATGTTCCGGTGCGCGGCACCCGGCTACGTCAGCGCCCTGTACGAGGAGGCCGGGCTGCTGGACGTTTCCGAGTGGGATGTCAACGTCGAACTCGTGACACGATCGCCAGAGGAGTACTGGGAGATGATCAGCGAGCACGTCTCGCTCGCTGCCGCTGCCCTTCAACAGATCGACGAACCAGCGCGAGAGCGAGTTCGAGAACATGCAATTGCCGAGGTGAGTGCGTTCGTGAGCGACGGCAAGGTCCGGGTGCCGGGCGTGGCGCGCTGCGTCGTGGGAACGAAACCTGGCTGACAACCGCGCGGGACTGCTGCAAGTTCAATTGACTTCAACTCATCCCCGCTAATCGGGTGCGCTCAATCAACGAATGTATTGACGTGAACTTGCGGTTTGGAGTGTCTGCGATCTTGTAAATCTTCTCCACGCGAGAGTGACGGATGGAGATGTGTCGCTATTACGGAGACATTGCGGTTCGATAAATTTGAAACAACCTCGAGGTCAAACTGACTCGCTCGTCGGTGCAGCGAGAGCATTACTACCAAGAGAATCCGCTATGGTCACTAATTGTGGAACTTCCTCCGACTCGCCGGATAGCGGCACCGCGTAGCAGGCGTCGAGTTTGGTGGATATCCTTCGCGCTCTTTGCATTGCTCGGCGTCCTATGGGCGACTGCACTGCCATTATTCGCCGGCCCGGACGAGCCTGCGCATATCACACGCGCAGTATCGGTTGAGCGGGGTCAGTGGCTTGGCGATAAAATTCCACGCACCAATGGGGGATGGCGTGCCATTGACATACCAGAGGTCGTCGTTTCGAGCGCTTCATTTGCCTGCTATGTCTTTCATAACGAGGTAACAGCGGACTGCCTCAAGTACCAGGGCTCCGAGCGAGTTGTGCGCTCCGATACCCCTGCCGGCACCTACTTCCCGGGCTACTACCTAATTGTCGCGATTCCCTCGCTCATATCTGTTCAAGCCTTTGGTATCTACCTAATGCGGTATTTATCTGCGTTGTTATGTGCAGCACTCCTGGCTGGCGCATTGGCCTCGGTGCGCTCGTTTCCAAACGCTCGTATCGGAGCTGTGGGCCTAGCTGTTGCAGTAACACCGGTTGTTCTTTTTATCAATGGAACAGTTAACCCTCAGAGCCTTGAGATCTCGGCAGCGATTGCTGCATGGGCGAGCGTTCTGGCACTCGTTGCGAAACCGGCCGAGATGGGGGTTGATAGACGGCTTATCGTAAGAATTGCAGTCGCTTTTTCAGCCTTGGGCCTCTCGCGTAATTTTGCGCCAATTTGGATCGCCGCGATCCTTGGCGCTGCTTGCTTTGTCGCAGGAATGCCTATCGTGAAGCGCTGGGTACGCGACCGAGCAATCCAGATCGCAGCATTGGTAATCGGAATCTCGACGCTTAGTCAGATTTTGTGGAACCTATTAATCGCTCCGCTCGATACGGGGCAATCACCTGCAAAGGCGAGTTTCGCGAATCTAGTACCAGGGGGTTTATCAAACTTATCTAGGTTCGAGCTGATGCGTATGACGATTGCTCGCAGTGGTTACTTCTTCAACAGCATGATCGGCGATTTTGGTTGGGTCGGATTCAAATCGCCCTACGCAGTAATTGTTCTATGGACTGCGGTAATTGGTTTAGTGCTAGCTCTTGCTTTGGCGGTCTCCTCTCGGCGACGTGCAGTAGTGCTCTTGCTTATAGCTGCAACCACCACGCTGCTTCCGCTCCTTATTGAGTACCGAACAATGCGGAGCCTTGGAGGAGTCTGGCAGGGGCGCTATACGCTGCCACTCGCAGTAGGCGTGCCGATCTTGGGCGCGTACTTAATAGGGGACTCCTCGATAGGCAATCGGCTCGCTCGCAGCCGCCTTGCTCTCGTGGTTGGGATTGCCCTCGGGGTTGGTCACGTACTCGCGTTTGCGCAGAGTCTTAGACGTTTCAGCGTTGGCAACAACGGCGCATTCAAGTATTGGTCCAATGCCGCTTGGGCGCCTCCCCTCGGGGCACTCCCGTTGACGCTTACTTTCATCGCAGTTCTTAGTATCTGGCTCGTCTGGATGCTACGGCCGGCCCCAGACCAGCTCTTACCACCGTTTCAAAACGTCATGAGCGCCAATCGCTAGGCGCGTCGGGCGAAGTAAACGGGAGAATCTTCGTAACTCTCGATCTCGTCTAGTGTCTCGCCCAACAGCCAGAGGCTCCGCAAATTGTGGGAATCAGTTGGATTCGCACGAAAATGCTTTAAGCCCATAAATGCTGTTCTAGGTCGAAGCAGACCAACTAGATGCTCCTGTCTTGGCAGTGCCTAGTTACCAAAAGCTTCTTGTCGAATTGCGTGCTTGGTCTTCGACTTCTCGTTAGTGCTCGTACTTCTCTCCCATTAGTAATCAGTTGAAGGTGTGATATCTAGGTGAGTAATAACCAAGAGAATGGTTCAATCAATACTTTCGAAGAACTCGAATCGAATGTTCGTTATTACTGTCGTCGCTGGCCAGCGGTCTTTGCCTCATCACAGGGGTCAGTAATAACCGATGAGAATTCAAAAGAGTATTTGGATTTCTTCGCCGGGGCAGGAGTTCTCTCTTACGGTCACAACAACCCTGAACTAATAGAGGTAGCGATCTCGCACCTTCGTTCAGGGAGGCTTCTAACAAGCATCGATACGTTTACGCCTGAAAAGCGTGCCTTCCTTGAGGCTATGGAAGAGCTTATTTTGAAGCCGCGCGGCCTTGACATGGTCGTACAGACTGTCGGGCCAACTGGCGCAACCGCAGTTGAGGCAGCTCTGCAACTCGCTCAGGGGATAACGGGCAATCGCTCTGTCATTGGTTTCGAAGGCGGTTATCACGGCATGACCTATCGCGCTGCCTCTGTCTCCGCTTCGATGCCTGGCCGCAAAGTAGTGGCGCATGTTGGAGACTTTGTAGCGCTCCCATTTGTAGACATCATTACCAACAACGACATTGAACTTCTCGACAATGCACTTCGTCACGGTGTCAACGGAGAGAAGATTGGTACAGTAATTCTTGAGCCGACGCAAGGGGAGGGTGGCGCTCGTCCATTCGACCCTGCATACCTCAGAGTTCTTCGTGAGATGTCAAGCAATTATGGAGCGCTTGTTATTGCAGACGAAGTGCAGGCAGGTGTAGGGCGAACGGGACCTTTCTTCTCTTTTGAGGGATCACAACTTGACCCCGACATCGTCTGTCTCTCGAAGGCCATCAGCGGGCTTGGCCTGCCAATGGCAGTGAATCTGATTCGGCGCGGCCTCGACGCGTGGAGCCCAGGAGAGTTCTCAGGCACATTCCGCGGCAACAATCTGGCTTTTGCAACCTCAGCAAAGATGATGAATCTTTACTGGAGTGATCCAAAATTTGAGAAAGAGACTGAGGCGAAAGGAACCCTCGTTCGCAACGCATTACAGGAAATATCTGATACCTATAAAGAGCTTGGCTTCGAGGTTAAAGGCAGCGGGCTCCTCTGCGGCATCAACGTTCGAGATACCGCGATTGCAGATCAAGTTGCTCTCGCCGCATTTGAGAGGCAACTCATTGTTGAGACCTGTGGCGATGGTGGCACGATAGTGAAACTGCTTCCGCCGCTCACGACAACCGAGAGCGAGATTAATGACGGACTCGGGCGGCTCGCTGCAGCATTCGCGGCTGCATTGGCTTGACGATGAATCAGCCTTGGGAGGAGTTAATTGTCGCTCTAGATGGCGAAGGATTAGAGCGTCTACAGCAAGCAGCCGTCTCTGCCCTCTCAAGCCTTAAGCGGCCAACTGGGCCTAGAAGCAACATAACTCCGACCGAGTTACATGAGCTCATCTGGAGCACTCCAATCTGCACGGAGGACGGCAACTCGCTTGAGCAAGTGCTCACTGAGTTTGGCGAGAATGTCTGGTCGAACAGCGTGGTCCCATTTGATCCCGGTTGTGTAGCGCACCTGCATCCGCCAACTCTTCTCCCAAGCATTGTCACGGAACTGACGGTTGCGGTGATGAACCAGTCAATGGATAGTTGGGATCAAGCGCCCGCGGCGACTGAAGTCGAACTGCATCTCATGGCGTGGTTGGCCTCGCTCATGGGGATGCCCTTATCGGGCTCCGGAGTAATGACCTCAGGCGGCACGGCGTCGAACCTTCTTGGCCTAACACTCGCCCGTTCCTTCGCCGGGTCGCAACTAGGCGTTGACGTCTTAAAGAGAGGGAATCCCGAGCAAGCAAAACATTGGCGCATTTTGTGCTCAGATCAGGCTCACTTCTCAATACAGCGTGCTGCAGCGCAACTCGGCCTAGGCCGTGATGCAGTTGTAACTATCCCAACTTCCGCGAGTGGCGCAATGGATATAGCCGCACTTGATCGGAGAATTAGCGAACTCGAGGCTCAAAGCGCCACGGGCATTGCGATCGTTGGAACAGCTGGCACCACTGATCTTGGCGTGATTGATCCGCTCGACGAGATTGCGGAGCGTGCTCGGAGTATTAATGCGTGGTTTCATGTAGATGCTGCAGTCGCTGGTGCGTATTTGATCTCAGATCAACTAAAGCCGATGCTTAAAGGCATAGAGAATGCTGATTCAGTGACGATTGATTTCCACAAACTTTGGTTTCAGCCGTTTAACGCGAGCGCTCTAGTTGTGAAGGATGTTGAGAGGTTTGACCTTCTCCGTGTGAAGTCGAATTACCTTGATAGAGGTGACGAGATAGAGGGCATGACCAACCTTGTGGGGCGTTCGCTTGACACATCAAGGCGTTTCGACGCTGCGAAGGTTGTTGCAGCGCTTCGCGTTCTTGGGCGCGTCTCCCTTGGGGAGATGGTTGAGCGAGTGGTTTCGCTATCCGCATACGCAGCATCCAAAATCGAAGCCTCTGCTCAACTGGTGCTTCTTGCGAAACCAACTGGCGCGATGTGTGTCTTCAGTGCAGAGGGTTTTACCAGCGATGATCTTCGCCGAGTCCAGCAGAGTCTCCTGATGCGCGGCGAGATGGTATTAGGGCGCACGGAGATTAAGGGTGAAGCAGCGCTGAAATTTACATTTATGAATCCGCTAACTACCGAAGAAGATATTGATCAGCTCGTAGGTCTAGTCATAAACGAACTGCAGGCCTCATAGGCAATGCGAAGTAGGTATCCGATCTTATGAGGACCGGCGCGAGTGAGCATTTCCCTCTGACGCAGCCCGCAGAGTTCTGGGCCCGAGTTTGCTGCTTTGCTTTGCCGTAGTATCTGGTTATGAGTCTTTGGAGTAAACGCATCCATGTCGTCGCACGTTTGGTTCTCGGGGCATTTTTGATCATCGCGGGAATTGGCCATTTAGGAGCCCAGCGGCTTGAGTTTCAGGCGCAGGTGCCTTCTTGGATCCCGATCGCAGCTAACACAGTTGTCATTATCTCCGGAGTGATGGAGTTATCTCTCGGAGCGGCGCTGCTCTTTGCGCGTCGTCGGGCTCCGATTGTTGGAGTGATTGTGGCTGCGTTCTTCATCGTAATTTTCCCTGGAAACATTGCACAGTTTGTTGAGGGTAAAAAGGCCTTTGGATTGGATTCTGATACTCAGAGATTCGTGCGCCTGTGGTTCCAGCCAGTACTTGTTATTTGGGCGCTTTGGTCGACCGGCGGATGGGGTTGGCTGCGCAGTAAGCGCAAATCCAAGCGCTCATCCACCTAAGTGGAGCGATTGATGTGGAGATTTCTTTCTCTGTCAGCGGATAGCGATTGTTAGGAGGGCTTAG
>JBAWWI010000089.1:0-8693 GCA_037146835.1 Actinomycetes bacterium
CACTAAAAACCGCCACTAAAAACCGCCACTAAAAACCGCCACTAAAAACCGCCACTAAAAACCGCCACCAAAAACC
This sequence comes from Actinomycetes bacterium, assembly GCA_037146835.1. Classification (GTDB taxonomy): domain Bacteria; phylum Actinomycetota; class Acidimicrobiia; order IMCC26256; family IMCC26256; genus IMCC26256. The sequence goes on from JBAWWI010000089.1 coordinate 77, forward strand.
CCTGAAATGGAGATGCAATGACAATCGCCGAGATCGACCTTTCATTAATTGATGGAACTCAAGGTGCATTAGGCCTGACGGATTCAAAAGTCACCCTTGTGGTCAATGTGGCGTCGCAATGTGGCCTCACCCCTCAATATGAGGGCTTGGTGCGTCTCCATGACACCTACCTCGAGAAGGGGCTAGTTGTGCTTGGGGTTCCCTGTAACCAGTTTTTGGGCCAGGAGCCTGGGAGCCATGACGAGATAGCAACTTTCTGTGCAACGCACTATGGAGTTGATTTTCCGATGACAGAGAAGATCGAGGTCAATGGCGAAGGTAGGCATGCTCTCTATGAGGCGCTTACCCCAGTAGCCGACTCTGAGGGCCACTCTGGAGATATCCGGTGGAACTTCGAGAAGTTCCTAATTGGGCGCGATGGGGCAGTGATTGGGCGTTTTTCCCCGACCGTTGAGCCAGAGGACGAGGCAATTATCTCAGCAATTGAGGCTGCGCTAATAGCCTGAACGCCTTAAGCGGGTAACCTCTCCCGATGCCCGCGCCGCCCCTGGCGTGTAGGCCACCCCCGGAAGGACATAATGCCCGCGCGCGAAAACCTGCGTAACGTCGCGATTATCGCGCACGTCGATCATGGCAAGACCACACTCGTAGATGCACTTCTCTGGCAGTCCGGAGCTTTTCGCGAGAACCAAGATGTCAATGAACGAGTCATGGACTCCAACGACCTTGAGCGCGAGAAGGGCATCACCATTCTCGCAAAGAACACCGCCATCAACTTCGGCGATGTGATCATCAACGTTATCGACACCCCTGGCCACGCCGACTTCGGTGGCGAGGTCGAGCGTGGTCTCGCAATGGTCGATGGAGTTCTGCTCCTCGTCGACGCAAGTGAGGGACCACTTCCTCAGACGCGCTTCGTGCTTCGTAAGACACTTGAGCTGCATCTTCCTGTGATCTTGGTCATCAATAAGGTCGACCGACCAGACGCTCGCATCAAAGAGGTAATCGACGAGGTATACGAGTTGTTCCTCGACCTTGATGCCTCCGGCGACCAGATTGAGTTTCCAATTATCTATACCAACGCTAAGGCAGGTTGGGCAGCGCTCGAGGAGGGCGTAGAGGGAACCGATCTAGCGCCGCTTCGCGAGATGATCATGAGCCGCATTCCAGCGCCGAGCTACGAAGAGGGGCATCCGTTCCAAGCTCTCGTAACCAACTTGGCAGCATCTCCCTACGTTGGCCGTCTTGCTATTTGTCGTGTTCGTAATGGCACTGTAAGCAAAGGCCAGCAGATCGCATGGTGCCGTTCGGATGGGTCGATTGAGCGTGTAAAGATCTCCGAGCTCTATATGACAGAGGCACTAGAGCGCGTCGAGGTTGCATCTGCAGGCCCCGGAGACATCATCGCTGTTGCTGGTATCTCTGAGGTCACGATCGGCGAGACGCTTGCCGACATTGATGACCCGCGACCTCTTCCTCTCCTCGAGATTGACGAGCCCAGCCTCTCAATGACCGTCGGTATCAATACATCTCCGCTCGCTGGAAAAGACGGCGACAAGCTCACGGCGCGTTATCTCGAGCAGCGACTCCAGCAGGAGCTAATCGGTAACGTCTCGCTCCAGGTTTTTGATACGGAGCGCCCAGATACATGGGAGGTTCGCGGTCGAGGAGAGTTGCAGCTAGCTGTACTCATCGAGACAATGCGACGTGAAGGCTTCGAGCTCACAGTAGGGAAGCCCCAGGTTGTGACCAAAGAGGTCAACGGCAAGGTTCAAGAGCCTGTTGAGCGAATCACTATTGATGTTCCAGAGGACTTCCTCGGAGTTGTTTCTCAGTTGCTCGCCCTTCGAAAAGGCCGACTCGAGCAGATGGTTAACCATGGCACGGGCTGGGTCCGTATGGACTTCCGCGTGCCAGCGCGTGGCCTGATTGGTTTCCGCACCGAGTTCTTAACCGAGACGCGCGGAACCGGAATGCTCCATCACGTATTCGATGGATGGATGCCATGGGTTGGAGAGCTACGTACTCGCCCCAATGGCAGCATGGTCGCCGATCGCACCGGTGTTACAAGCACATATTCACTTATGACGCTTCAAGAGCGTGGCGCTTTACTCGTTGGACCTTCAGTTGATGTCTACGAAGGAATGATTGTCGGCGAGAACTCTCGCACCGATGAGATGGACGTCAACCCAACCAAAGAGAAGAAGCTCACGAACATGCGCGCCGCTGGATCAGATGATCTTGTGCGACTTGTTCCGCCTCGCAACCTCTCACTCGAGCAGGCTCTTGAGTTCATCGCTGACGATGAGTGCGTAGAGGTAACCCCTCACAACGTGCGCCTTCGAAAGACTGTGCTCTCAGCCTCAGACCGCGGACGTCAACGCAACTCGAAACGCCCGCCGCGTACTAGCTAGACGCTCTTTCTAGGGCTCTTGCAGGTCTCTTGAAGGGCTCTTTCTACGTCTAACTCTGGGCCAAATCATCTTGCTAACGGGGGCTAAGCGCCTCTAGTTCAAGTTGGCCAAGAGGTAGTGCTTGTAACGGTTTGTGTCGCTTCGTTAAGGGTTGTGATAGTCGCGAACCCGACCAAGAATGCTGAGGAGTCGTCAGCGCCCGCAGGTGCGGTATTCGTGCAGTCAACATCTCCTACGCCATTACCAGTCGTTGAGAGTGGCACGGCGACGATCCCGCGCACTTGGCCTTTGATGCATGAGGGTGAGTTAATGCTTACGACGACACTCTGAGACGGTCGCGGAGTTGGGGTCGAGAGCGACACTTGGTTGCGCTTGATCCACTCAACCGCATACTTAACGCCAGACGAGTAGTCGTAGGTAGCGCTAAACCCTTGGCTAACAGCTAGTGCTGGGATTCCTCTTCTCGCTGCTGCTCTCCCTGCGCCTACCGTTCCGGAGATCGGGGCGACTACGCCGATGTTCTGGCCAGCGTTACTCCCAGAGACCACCAACTGTGGGCTGAGCTTGAGCGTGTCGAGTGCATAATTGACGGTGTCCGCTGGGTATCCCGCAACGGCGGTCGCTGGGAATCCGCTCGTGGTCTTAACCTCTGTAGCGGTCAGTGTGCCAGCAGTTGTCTTGTCTGAGGTTCCAGACTGATTCGTAAGAGGAGCAACCACCGTTACTTTTACACCTGGAATACTGCGCACGCCCTCGACGAGAGCATCAATGCCTGCTGCGGAGTAACCGTCGTCATTCGTGATCAGCACATTGAGGGTGCGCAGTTTCGCTGTCGGTTGAGTCACCTCACCCTTTGCTCCATCGTTTGACCCGGAGCTGCATGCTGCTATTGAGGTTGCTCCGATAAACAAGGCGGTTGCGATAGCGGTTGCTCTCGCGATTGAGGTTGCGATGGAGTTTGAGATTGAGTTTGAGATTGAAGATCGTGGAGTGCGGTTCATGCTCTCTCCTATTTGAGACTCGGCTTTGCCGGAAGTTCTAGCGTGATTGTTACACGCTCGCAGGTTAATTACGGGGCAACGGTTACAAAATCAATTAGTGTCTCGACCGCCAAAACTAATGGCTGCTCTAGGTCGCCCCATCCGTTTACCGAACCCAATATTCGGCGCCACATCTCCCGAGGGTCCGGCTCCCCAAGAGAAGAGCAGACGCCTTCTTTCCATGAGACCCCTTTAGGGATTTGAGGCCACGACGCTATCCCGATTGAGGATGGGCGCACGGCCTCCCATACATCTACGTATGGCGTTCCTGCGATGAGAACGTCGGCACTCGTGATCTCGGCAGCGATGCGGGATTCTTTGCTGCCCGGAATTAGGTGGTCAACGAGAATTCCGAGGCGGCGAGTCTTGCTTGGGGAGAAATCTCGCACCACTGCAGCAAGGTCATCGATTCCGTCAAGCCGCTCAACAACAATTCCCTCTAGACGTAGGTCGTCTCCCCAGACTCGCTCAATCAACTCTGCATCATGAATTCCCTCTACGAGTATTCGTGATGCCCGTGCCGTGCGCGCCTTGGCCCCTGCGACACTTCTGCTGCCAGAGGCGGTAGTGGAGTTCTCGATACGCCCACCTCGCAGATCTGGAGACTCGCTATAAGTGCCTGAATTGGGCCCTGAGTTGGGCCCTGAATTGGGCCCTAAATTGCTAGCTATATCGACTACTGGCAATAGCCGAACGGCGTTGCCTCCATGCGAAAATGCCCCCGGAATATTCTTAAATCTTCGCTCTGCTCCGGTTGGGGTCCGAAGGATTACCTCTTTTGGGTCGAGCCTTATAAGTGTCCCGATGAAGCCTGAGGATCGGTGTAGGAGCTTGATTCCAGGGGTTGCATCAACGGCTGGGTAGGCGGCTGCAATACGAGCGGCGCCATCAACTGGCCCTGCGAGAATGCCACTTTTTGTAGGTTCCGAATGCTTCATTGCGTGAACGGTACCGTCAGCGCGGGTTCCACAGGCGCCAATTTCATGAGGTTTTTGAGGCATTTTTGGCTATATCAGGGTCTGGGGTGAAGTCCTATCAGAGAACCCGTTACGTGGAATTCCCGTACCCCAAGATCGCGCCGAGAGGTACGTAGAAAATTGAGCCTGAAAAAAACTTGCAAAAAACATGCGTAAATCCACGCGCGCGGCACTTTGTAGTGTCATGCTGCCAACTTACCGACCCCATTATTAGAGGAGTGTAAGTGAATAGAAGAGATCTAGTACTTGATGTTGCTGAGCGAACTGGCAGCGACCGTAAGACTGCAGATGCAGCGGTTTCAGCCGTTGTTGACTCAATCACCGCGGCAGTAGCCAAGGGCGACTCCGTATCAATCAGCGGCTTTGCAAAGTTCTACCGCCGCATGAAGCCAGCGACAAAGTCCCGCAAGGGAACCAACCCATTCACGGGTGAGGCGATGACATTCAAGGCCAAGCCGGCCACGAAGACAGTCAAGGTCACACCGCTGAAGGCGTTCAAAGATGTAGTTGCTTCAGGGCGCGTTCCTGCAGCGAAGAAGCCAGCAGTCAAGAAGACAGCGGCCAAGAAGACAGCAGTCAAGAAGACAGCGAAGAAGGCTCCTGCTCGTAAGACAGCAGCGAAGAAGGTTGTGAAGAAGGCTCCTGCTCGTAAGACAGCAGCGAAGAAGGTAGTGAAGAAAGCCGCAAAGCGTCGCTAGTAAGTGCCTAGGCGCTAGCGCCTAGATGCTCTACGAAGTGCAGTTCTCTGCGAATTAAATGTAGGCGTAGCGAGGGGAGGCTTCGGCCTCCCCTCGTCGCGTCCGCATAATTCCTAGCTCTTGCGCGATGATGGCGAGATGGGACTTCTTGATGGTGAGCTGGCGATTGTTACTGGTGGCGGCGCTGGAATCGGCCGAGCAACATGCGAGCGTTTCGCCCAAGAGGGAGCGCGCGTCGCTGTATTAGATATTGACCCCGAGTCAGCTGCTCAGGTTGCAGCGGACGTAGGCGGGGTAGCGGTCGTTGCCGATGTCGCCGACCCTGAGCAATGTGCGCGTGGTATCGCAGAGGCGCATGCCGCGTTAGGCGGCCTGACCATCCTTGTTAACAACGCCGGCGTCGGTGCAGCCATGCCCCTTCACTCTTACTCAGATGACGATTGGGAGCGCATTATCGGCGTAAATCTCTCGGGTACTTTCTACGCAATGCGAGCGGCGATTCCACTCATGCGCAAGAAAGGGGGCTGCATAGTTAATAACGCATCCCTAACCGGTGTGCGCCCAACGCGCTACGAGGCGCCTTACTCCGCAGCGAAGGCTGGAGTAATTTCCTTAACGATGGCGGCTGCTCTCGAGTATGCGCCGAGTATCAGGGTTAACTGTGTATCGCCTGGTTTTATAGATACTGCGCTCACAGAGATTGTTCTGGTAGATGACGAACGACGCGCGATTGTTGAGAAGGCCACACCGCTGCAGCGAGTCGGTACGCCAGAGGATTGCGCGAACGTAATTGTCTTCCTTGCTTCTCCGTTAGCTGCTTATGTGACTGGGCAGAACATCCTCATCGACGGGGGTTCGTTCTTGCCTAATACCCAAGCCGATGCAGTACTGCAGTCTTTTGTTGCTCGTAACACGAAAGATTCTTAAGCGCCATTTTCAGAGCTCATTCTTGGAGTTCATTCTTCGTACTGGTTTAGAACAAGGGAGTCTCCTAGATGGATAGCGGATCGAAGGTTTTAATCACTGGAGCCACGGGTCAGGTCGCGTTTCCCGTAGCGATTGCTATAGCTGCCGAGCATGATGTGACGGCTATCGCGCGCTTTCGCGACGCTGGTAAGAGACAAGCATTGGAGGCGAGAGGCGTCGAGTGCGTTGAGGTTGATCTCGCTAAGGCAGATTTTGCGAAGGTATCCACAGACTTCGATTACGTCGCTAACTTCGCCGTCCTGAAGAGCGGCAAGTGGGATCTAGATGTAAATCTCTATGCAGAGTCGATATCTCTCTTGATGGAGCACACGCGCTCAGCGAAGGCTTTTCTGCACTGCTCTTCGACAGGCGTATACCAGCCTGCTGGCGCACACGAACTCAAAGAGACGGACCCGCTCGGGGATAACCATCGAGCCATGATGCCCACCTACTCAATCTCGAAAATTGCAGCCGAGGTAATGGTGCGTTATAGCGCTCGCAGGTTTGGCATCCCAACAACAATCGCTCGACTGAATGTTCCCTATGGAGATGAGGGGGGATGGCCAGCGTTCCACCTCGCGATGATGCGTGCAGGGCAGCCAATTCCGGTCCACGCGGATCGGCCGAATCTCTTCAACCCGATCCACCATGACGACATTGCGCGGATGGTTCCAGCTCTTCTCGATGCAGCGAGTTTGCCGACAACGATCGTTAATTGGGGAGGGGATGAGACAGTCTCGCTCGAAGAATGGTGCGCGTTGCTCGGGAGCGAGGCTGGTTGCACGCCTACCTTTATAGAGTCGGACTCGACTATTGGCGGTGTGCGCGTTGATCTGACTCGCATGCACGAACTCATTGGGCATACGAAGATTGATTGGCGCGAGGGAATGCGTCGCCTCGTGGCCTCCCACCCTGCTTAGGGGCGGCGAGTAACGCTCGCGCCGGCGAAGGCTTCGCTGCTAAAGCCTGTCTGTGTCAATCTCAATAATGGGTGCGTTACGTTCGTAGTCCCATCGGGTCTCATACATGGAGAGTCGATGACGTAGCCCAGGGGTTGAGGTGTCGCCTGATTCATACCCGGCATCTCCATGCCACATTGCAATAACTCCGCCATCGTCGGTAACGGTGGCGTGCGTGCAGAAATGCTCGATGGTGGCGTCTGAGGCTGCCTGTAGAGCTTCTGAGACAGTCTCAGAAGCTGCAAGCGTTCGCAGGGTGACCCATGTTGGGGGAGCAAGCTCAAGTTCGCCTAGGTCTCGGCGCTCAAGAGTTCGAGACGGCTGAGCCCATTCGTGCTCAGTTATCTCTCCGCCGTCAACCGTGACTAAACCCTCTGGCGCGCGTGCGACGAAGAACCATGTCGAGAATCGCTTTGGAGTCTGCGGCGGCGGCTCCCAGTAAGCGAGCGGGACAAGGCCCTCGAGCTCGACAATTAGGTCGGCCTCCTCCTGGGCTTCGCGTACCGCTGCACGCGCTGCTGCGAGCTGGTGATCATCTGGGTTCAACGGATCAACATCGAGCGGATCGACGCGCCCTCCGGGGAACACCCAGAGGCCGCCGGCGAAAGCAAGCTTTGATGCTCGCTTCAGCATCAGCGTCTCAAGCCCATCCTCAGCGTCGCGAAGCAAGATAACGGTCGCTGCGGGGATCCTCGGCTGTGACTCGCCGCGCGGACCAGGTTGTGCTGCCCAGTGCTCAAATCGAGGGGCGGTCATATCAAAATTCGGATCGCGTCGATTATTTGATACCCGCTGCTTTGCGGGCTTTCAAGTAAGCACCGACCATCACCCCAAACTCATTGGGGTTGTAGATGTCCTCTTCGTATGAGAAGAGTCCGTTACCTGCGTAATGCAGCATGGTCCAGTTGATCTCCTGGTACACCTCGCCGTCGCCGATTGATTTGAACCGGTTCCAGATAGCGCAGAGAAGCCACCCGCGCTGCTCATCAATCATGACCCACTCCGCAGGGAACTCAGTCATTTCATTGTTGGGGAACTGCGCCATTGTCTCGGTGATCCAGGCCAGAATCGCTGCTCGACCTGAGAACTTGCCATAGTGGTGCTCGTAGTACTCGGCGTCCTCAGTGAAGCACTCGGACCACGGCACCCAGTCTCCGGTTGCGCCGCCATGCTCAGCTGTCTTGGCGAATTTATCGAAGGATTCCTGAATCTCTTCTCGCGTCCAGGCCATATTCTCCCCTAATCCAGTCGGCGTTCCTACTTAGAGGTGCCACCCTAGAGCAAGCACTCGCGGGACGCCTATTAGGTCCGATCTTGCGTGGTTCCGACGAACCTGTAACCGACGCCTCTCACCGTAGTGATGAAGCGAGGTGTACGAGAAACGTCACCGATCTTGCGCCGAAGAGACGACATGTGGACGTCTAGTACGTGGTCGTCGCCGAACCAGTCTTGTCCCCATATGCGCTGCACAAGGGCGGAGCGGGTAACCACGCTTCGCGGATCGAATGCGAGGCTGTCGAGGATCTCGTACTCGGTGCGGGTTAAGAAAACGGCCGCATTATC
>JBAWWI010000090.1:0-8494 GCA_037146835.1 Actinomycetes bacterium
TGAGCCTTGCAAAGCACGCGACGGTGCGCGATCTACGCGATGCATCATCTCGTGTTGTAGCAGCGGCCACTGATGAAGCAGAGCGACACAGACAGGCACATAAGTCGCGTTACCTAAAATCCTGGATAGATCTTGATGGATCTTTCAACCTAAAAGCGCGCATGACGGTAGCTAACGGTGCGCTCGTAATGGCAGCGCTAAAGCCGATACAGGACGAGATCTTCAGATCCGCTCGTAAGAGTGGTGCGCATGAAAGACCTGAGGCCTACGCAGCTGACGCACTAACGGCACTCTGCGAGAAGGCGACCACGAAGCAGTCTGGCGAGAGTTGCACAAAATCGAGTCGCCCTAACGCTGTGATCAATATTCGAGTCGACATTGACGCACTTAAGCGTGGGCGCACTGAGCATGGCGAGGTCTGCGAGATTGCTGGAGTTGGGGCGATCCCGGTGGCTACTGCGACCGAGTATTTGGGTGAAGCATTCTTGAAGCTGCTCATTCTCGATGGAGTAGATATCAAGACGGTTGCGCATATGGGCAGGGCAATCCCGGCACCATTGCGAACTGCTGTTGAGGAGCGGGACCGCGTCTGCCAGGTACCAACGTGTGACATGACTATTGGTCTAGAGATAGATCACATCAAACCCTTCGCTGAGGGTGGGGCTGCCAGCTTGGAGAACCTCGTGAGGCTCTGCAAGCGACATCATCTCCAAAAAACACATGATGGTTACAGGCTCATCAAGATCGAAGCCAGCAAGGGCGAGATTGGTGTGGCCGAGGTTGCAAGGTGGGATTGGCGAGCACCGCCCGACCTAAAGCGCACGGGGTAGCTGTCGAGTCGTATTTGAGGATGGGTCAGTTATGAAGCAGTTAGCAGGAAAGGCCTGGCCTTTCCTCTAATCTCAGCAGCATGACAGATGCCTCACCTACTCGAAGCGCGAGCGACTCCCCGATCAAGGTCACGATCCTCCCCCACACTCACTGGGACCGCGAGTGGTATGCACCATTTCAGGATTTTCGCCATCGCCTTGTTCGGCTACTAGATGAGTTCCTTCCGCGCCTCGAGGCAGACCCAAGTTATGAGCACTTCTTGCTTGACGGGCAGACCGCTGTAATTGACGACTACCTAGAGGTTCGCCCGGAAGCATCCGAGATTCTCACCCGACTAGGCAAGAGTGGGCGTTTAGGGATCGGCCCATGGTCCATTCTGATGGACGAGTACATGGTCTCCGGCGAGACGATCATTCGCAACCTGCAGATGGGAATCGCACGCGCTGAGGATTTTGGTGGTGCGATGAAGGTTGGCTACTTGCCAGACATGTTCGGCCATGTAGCGCAGATGCCACAGATTCTTCGACTCGCTGGTTTGGATCAAGCAGTTGTCTGGAGAGGTGTGCCTAGCGCTATTCAGAAGACTGCATTCTGGTGGGAGGCTCTAGATGGATCACGCGTTCGCGCTGAGTTCTTAGTTGGCTCCTACTCCAACGGGCGCGACCTTCCATCCAATCCCGCAACACTTGTGCAACGAGCGCGCAACTACGCAAACGAACTAGGCGATGCTCGCTACCCCGGCGGCGGCATTCTCTTTATGAATGGAACAGATCACCAGATACCCCAGCCTTGGCTCGGCACAGTGGTAGCCGCAGCAAACGCTGAGCAGAGGGAGTATCGGTTTGAGGTTAATTCCCTAGCCGCGTATCTCGCAGAGCAGACAAGCGAGAACCTGCCGACATGGCGCGGCGAGATGCGCTCGGGAGCACGTGCGAATGTGCTCATGGGGGTTGCATCAAATCGAGTCGATATCCACCAAGCATGTGCCGCTGCAGAGCGAATCATCGAACGGCGCTGCGAGCCGCTTCAGGCTCTGCACCTCCCGATTGATGATTATGCAAGCGCCGAGATGGATATTGCCTGGCGCCAGCTAATTCTCAATAGCGCTCACGACTCTTCTTGTGCTTGCAGCGCTGATGATGTCGTGGATGCGGTTATGGTCCGCTACCGCGAGGCTCTCCACATTGGCGAGGGCCTAACCAGAGAGGCGCTCGACTCGCTTGCGAATCGCGTATCAGCCCCCAGCGGCTCGGTAATTGTTGGAAATGCCACTGCAACTCAGCGCGACGGTGTGGTTATCTGCCTGGTCTCAGGCGATACGCCGATGCACTTAAGAAGTATCGACAATGAGCAGAGTTGCCCAACACAGCAGTTGCACGTTCTTGGCGGCGAGGTATTCGCCACAACTGTTTCGTCACAGCAGATTCCTAACTCGCTTGAGATGGTCCGCGGACCGGAGTTTGCCGGCACTTTGATCGAGCGTTTTGAGATTGAGGTGCTTGATGATGACAGCGTAGATGTACGCGCATTTGCAGCAGCTGCGATGGGTAAGGGAGTTGATCTAGAGGATCTGCGTGATCAGGTATTTGCTCTATCAAGAACCCACCAGACCTTTCACCTACGCGTACTGCGCGCTCCAGCCCAAGTAGTGGCATTCAATGCTGGTGCGATTCCAGGGTTTGGGTGGCGGACCTTTGAGGCAGTCGAGGGCGCTGGGCCAACAACGTTGCTCGGGAGCGGAGAGACTTCTACTTACCCATCTATATGTAATGAATTTCTCACACTCTCCGTAGATCTAAGCGATGCGACTTACACAATCACCACGGTTGGCGCAGCCGGCGAAGAGAGCATTGTTATCGCCGGGCTTGGGCGCATAGTCGAGGGCGGAGACGGCGGAGATACTTATAACTACTCACCATCTGCCTCTGACCAAATAGTTGACTCCCCCGTCTCTGTTCGAGTTCGCGTAGAGGAGACTGGCCCAGTCTTCGCACGCTGCATCATTGAGGCCGATTACCTATGGCCCACGCATGCAATCGGCGATGAGCGCTCTTGTAGCGAGCGCTCTACCTCTCTTGCTCAGCACACGGTGGTGACAACTCTCGAGCTACGCGTCGGCGAGCAATTTATGCGAGTCACTCACGACATCGACAACCGTGCCAGAGATCACAGGGTAAGGGCCCACTTCCCATTGCCTAAACGAGTCAGCGGATCGAGCGCCGACTGTGCATTTGCAGTAGTTGAGCGCGGCCTTGAGACCGAGGGCGGCCCACATGAGTACGCGCTCCCAACATGGGTCTCTCGCAGATTTGTCGACTGCTCAGACGGCACACAAGGCCTCGGCCTTGTGCACGATGGGCTCCTTGAGTACGAGGTTGTAAACGAAGGAACCGAGTTAGCTCTCACGCTTCTTCGCTCCGTTGGTTACCTCTCTCGTTCAGAGATGAAACTGAGGCCCAATCCAGCAGGCCCGCTGCTACCGGTCGAGGGGGCTCAGCTACAGAAACGACTCCAAATGCAGTACTGCGTCGTCGTGCACTCCGGAGATTGGGTGAATGCAGACATGAACAGCATTGCGGACCGATTCCTAATTCCTCTCGAGACCACAAGCGCTACTGGTTCGGAATTAGCAGACCGCGAGGCAACAGGGAGCGCTCTGCAAGTTACAGGCGCAGTCGTATCGACCCTTAGAAGAGAGGGTGGTGCGTTGATAATTAGAGCCTTCAACCCACTCAAAACGTCTGCGTTACTAGAGGTATCCGTAAGCGAGAGGCCAATCCAGGGCGAGGTCGTAGACCTAATCGGGGAGGCGTTCGCTCCATTCACCGGCGCGCTCGCACTCCGGCCGAACGAGATTGTTACTGTGAGATTGGCGGATTAACCGGCTCCGAGAGCAGGGCGTCTCCACTCAATTCCCTGCTCGACCACTGCGAGTCAAGACCAGGTGCGGTTACAACCAATCCTTCTCCCGCACCGGTTACCTCCCAAAGAAGAGCAGGGCGCGATCCATGCCAACGCAGTGCAAAAGAGACAAGACCGTGACGAGTTGGGGCTGCATGTACCTCTACAGGCTGCCCGTACCACTCCGATGGGAAGACACTTAATAGCGCTACTCCATCATCGGTATCGCATACGAGACCTTGGCGTAATGCAACCAAGAACTCTGAAGGCGCACTCGGCCATGACGGCACAACCAAGAGCGCCCCTTCTGGAGTCTCGATGCTTGGGGCAACCTCTGTAGCTACAGGTCGCCGGCGAGCCTTGCGCCTATCCATAAGGCGCAGTCCGTGCCATGCGTACTCGGCCTCAGAATCGAAACCCCAGTCCTCAAGTGCCGCTACCTCAACAGGGCCGCCGTCTGCATTCAATAGAACTTGAGAACGCGAGAGCATGACCCGATCCATCAGGCGTTGGTCTGGGAGCACAACACGCGTCGCGCGGTCGAGCAATGCAAGCCAACCTCGAGCGGCGTCATCTGCGCTGGGTAACTCAGCGAGCGCAACCGCGTCGGGCCATTCATCACCAAGAGCAAGAGCGATACGCATACGCGCAGCATGCGCGAGCGGGTACATGATTACTACCTCTAGCCCATTGGAGCCTTCGGTAGAAGGAAATGGCCCGGTCTTAGCAATCCCCTCTACAACGGCATCTATCGCTGGCTGCTCCCCTGTGTTCGAGACAAACCAGCGTGATGGAGCGAACGGCAAAACCAAGGCTGGGGTGCCGTCGATGACCAAAGTGGTTCCGTCGAGCGAGACGCTGCGCACCGGCTTTGAGTCGCTCCCCTTTATGGTGAAAGCAATTACCACGGCGCCAGGCGAACGGTTCTGGATGTCAACGACGATCAATCCAGCAGGGCCGGAGACTCCATAGACACGCTGAATGATGTTGCCATTGGGGACATGCACCAATGTCTCTAGAACCGGCGCAGACTCAACAGCACTCTGACGCACAGAGGATTCCCGTGCCGGCACGTGCCAACGGTCGTCTCCCCCGATCCACCAATCAAGGCTCCACGCACTATCGATAGGAGAGATCGCTCCGCGTTCGTCTACCTCAGCTCGTGCCGCAGAGCCGATCGTCCCTACAAGAGTGCGGCGAGATTCGTCATTATTCTCGGACTTATTAGTCTTCTTACCCATTAAGACCCGCTCACCCAAGACCCGCTCACCCAAGACCCGCTCACCCAAGACCCGTTCACCCGAGACCCGCTCACCCAAGACCGTGCATCTCTGAGGTCGCTCCACGCATCATTAGGGCCGGGACGATCTCGTCTGGGCGCCTACCGTCATAGAGAACCGCGCCAACCTGCTCGGCGATGGGCATCTCAAGCGAATGAAGCGCTGCGAGATCAAGAACTGCGCGCGTTGTCTTCACTCCCTCAGCAACCATATGCATCTCGTTGACCACATCCTCAAGGCTACGGCCGCGACCCAGCTCAACCCCCACCGTGCGATTACGGCTCTTGTCACTAATGCAGGTAGCCACAAGATCACCCATGCCTGCAAGCCCTGAGAAGGTAAGTGGACTCCCACCTAGAGCAATCCCAAGTCGCGCCAACTCTGCGAGGCCTCGTGTGATCAGCGCGGCAATTGTGTTGTCTCCATACCCCAGCCCATGCGCAACTCCAGCGGCAATAGCCATCACATTCTTCAGGGCACCAGCAATCTCACACCCCACGACATCTGGATTCGTATAGACCCTAAATGTCGCGCTCATAAACGCAGCCTGCACCTGCTCCGCTCGCCCGCCGTCAGGGATCGCTACAACAGAGGCTGCCGGCTGACCCTCAGCAACCTCGCGCGCCAAGTTCGGGCCGGTCAAGACTCCAATTGCACTTATGTCGTGACTGTGGTCGTGGGTCTGGTCGCCGGTAGTGAGCACTTCATGTGCGACCTCGGTCATCCGCAGCAGGGACCCCTGCTCGACACCCTTCACGAGACTGATGACTGTGGCGCTGCTATCAATCCATCCAGCGGCAGACGCAAGCACCGCTCTAAAGCCATGCGAAGGAACACCAATTGCAACAATATCTGCGCCGCTGCAGGCCTCCTCAAGATCAGAGGTAAAGGTCATCTCCGGGAGATCAATCCCCGGGAGGTAGGAATCATTTCGAGAGTCTCTCTGCATCGCTGCGCTGAGTTCTTCGCTGCGCGCCCAGAGAGTCGTCTCGACATTCTTAGCAGCGAGTGCAGCTACTGCTGTTCCCCATGAGCCGGCACCAATCACAGCAACTTTCATGCTTCCCCTCCGCTTGGGCGCATTATCGCCGAGTCTGGCGAACGCTCCCACCAATCGTCACCCTCGCCAGCGCGCTGCGGGTAGATAGAGCGAGCGCGTGAAACACACTGACAAATTGCGGTCATCAAGCGATCAGTCGCAGCATGAACATCTTCATCGATAGCGATTCTTAACGGGCTTCCTATAACAACGCTGACAGCTACTCCGGTTCGCCAGTGCGCGGGTCGGCCCTTGAAGAGAATCCGATGGGCACCCCACAACCCGACTGGAACCACATCAACTCCAGATGCTGCTGCTAGCCGCGCAGTACCGGTGCGCCCCTGCATGGGCTCTAGATCAAGAGAGATTGTCCCCTCTGGAAATACAACAACGCACTCCCCTGACCCAACAGCCTTAACGGCTCCACCGAGTGCCTCGGCAGCATCAGCGGACCCGCGTGCTACAGGAATCTGTCCGGCAGAGCGCAGAAATGTGCCGAGCACAGGTTTGCCAAATAACTCTTCCTTGGCGAGATAGCGAACCCGTCGCTTCTGCTTGTCGGCAACCACCGCTAGGACTAGCGGATCCAGATATGAGATGTGGTTAGAGGCCAGGATCACCCCTCCCGACTGCGGAATCTGCTCGAGCCCCTCAATGCTCCAGCGCAATCCAAATCTGAGCACAGGGCGCACTCCAGCGAGCACAACGGGGTAAGCAATCTCCACAATCTGTAGCATACGGAACCCCATGCACCCCGCGACGACCGATGCAGACTTATTGCCTTCAATCCCAACAGGCATAGTCATCCCTATTCGCGCATTTACGGATGGAATGGCACGACTCGCCTCTGTACTCAGCCCTAACCAGAGAGCGGATTTAGGGCGTGGTCTCGCAGGACGCGTAATTGATGCCGCATCGAATTTTGCATCTGTCGTAGTTACGAGTGCGCCGGAGGTCATTGAATGGTGCGAGGAGATCGGCCACCCCTGGATACCTGACCCTGGGTCACTAAATGCATCCGCCGACTCCGGGCGCGAGTGGTGCATATCTCAAGGATTAGAGCGAGTGATCATCGCCCACGCCGACCTACCAGGCGCTACCAAAGATGCATTTGAGCAGGTAGCAAGGTGCGGTGCTGCCAAGGATCAGAGAACCTCCTGCGTGATTGTTGCGTGCCATCGAAATGACGGAACTCCGGTAATAGGTATTCCAGTGGATGCCGAGTTTGGTTTCGCTTATGGGCCGGGGTCATTCGAACTTCACCTCGAGGAGGCGCGCAGTTGCGGGCTCGAGATTCAAGTGCTCTCCATTCCCGAGCTCGCATATGACATTGATATGCCCGAAGATCTCTCGGCACTTGGTTATTTGGGTTCGCCAACAATTGATCAAGACGAATCCGAGGAGACTCCATGAAACCTCTCGATACTCCACGCAGCGCACTCGCTATCGGGTCCCATCCAGACGACATTGAGTTTGGAGCAGGTGCCACACTCGCACGCTGGGCCGAGAACGGATGCGAAGTTCACCTTCTAGTACTCACCGATGGCTCAAAGGGATCCTGGGACGGAGCGGCAGACCTTGAGGCTCTCATCGCAACTAGAGAACGAGAAGCACAAGCAGCCGCAGACCAACTCGGGGCAAAATCTCTGACTCTCCTCGGCTACCCAGATGGTGAACTCCAGAGTGGAATGCCAGAGCGCGAGGCTGTCTGCAGAGTGATTCGCTCAACGCGGCCTCAGGTGCTTCTTGGCCATGATCCATGGCGGCGTTATCGACTCCACCCGGATCATCGACATGCAGGTTGGCTCACGGTTGATGGACTCGTTGCCGCTCGCGACCCGCACTTCTTCCCAGACTCGGGGCCACACCATCGCCCAGATGCGCTACTTCTCTTTGAGGCTGATACGCCAAATCACTGGGAGCCTGCTGAGGCGCATCTCGCGAGAAAAGTTGATTCGTTACTTGAGCACAAGAGTCAGTGGCACTCCACCATGGGGATCGTCCCCGGCGCATCTGAAGAGGCTTCGCAGAGGGGAGCCTTTATCGCTCAAGTTCGCAACAACGCGCAACGAGAGAATCACAACCAGGCGCTGCCAGATGGTCTCTACGAAGCATTCCACCTAATTACGAATACCTAGAGAACGCTCCACTACTAAAACGCTCCACTACTAAAACGCGTTCGGACGCGGAACGGGGAGGCCTCCCGGCCTCCCCGTCCGAATCCATTACCAGCCAAATGGCTACTTACGCTTTGCAACCTTCTTGGCAGCTTTACGCTTTGCAGGAGCCTTCTTGGCGGCTTTACGCTTTGCTGGGGCCTTCTTCGCAGCTTTACGCTTTGCAGGGGCCTTCTTCGCAGCTTTACGCTTTGCAGGAGCCTTCTTAGCAGCCTTGCGCTTCGCGGGAGCCTTCTTAGCGGCTTTACGCTTTGCTGGGGCCTTCT
>JBAWWI010000091.1:0-8398 GCA_037146835.1 Actinomycetes bacterium
GGGTTTTAGACGAGCGGGTTTTAGACGAGCGGGTTCTAGATCAGCCCTCCGGCGCAAGCAAGGAGATTTTTGTTCCTCCTGAGAAGCGCGATGCTGGCGTTCTGTTTCAGGACCTAGCGCTGTTCCCTCATATGAGCGCCCTCGCGAATGTAGCGTTTGCTCTCGAGGCTGGTGGAGTCCCTAAGCGAGAAGCAGAGAGAAGAGCCCTCGCGCTTTTGGGGAGTCTTGCTATCGGGTCTGTATCCGGAGCGCGGCCAGTTTCGCTATCGGGGGGCGAGGCTCAGCGTGTCGCCTTGGCTCGAGCATTAGTGCGTGAGCCAAGAATGCTTCTCCTCGACGAGCCGCTCTCCTCCCTCGATGCCTCAACGCGCAGCAATACGCGAGCGACTCTGCGCGAGGTGTTGGAGGGATTCAATGGGGTGAGGATCATCGTCACCCATGATCTAGCCGATGTCGTTGCCTTGGCTAGCCGCGTGCTTGTTCTCGAGAGCGGAGCCATTACCCATCACGGGAGTATTCAAGAAGTTCTAGCTAACCCTTCCTCGGATTATGTCCGTCACTTGGTCTCCCAGAACCCAAATATTTAGCCTCGAGAGGCTGGGTTTAAAGGAGTCAGAGCGCGAGCGCTCAATCTCTGAGAGACTCCCTACCCGTGAACCTTGCAGCGCTACTCCTCGCCTCGGCTGACAGCCACCCGGAATCTATTTCTGTGATTGAAGGCGAGCGCTATGTAACGTCGTCAGAGCTTCGAGGGCTTGCATCCGCATTTGGCGCAGCGTTAAGCGCGGCCGGCGTTGCTGTCGGTGATCGTGTTGCTATCGCTAGCGGCAACGACCTTGCTTTTGTCATTACCTATTTAGGCGCTCTCTGGGTTGGAGCCATTGCTGTTCCACTTAACCCCCAGGCTCCATCTGTTGCAGTAGCGGAGGAGCTTGAGCGCGTCGGAGCAAAAATATTGGTCTGTGGGCGCGCAGGCAGCATCCACCTAGGACTGGTCGGTGCAGTTTCTTTTGAGGAGCTGATGCAGTCCACGGAGTCGGCACCGTCGGCGAACGCCTCTGCAGTTGAGCGTGAAGATAGCGATGTCGCCGTGCTGCTCTATACCTCTGGAACCGCTGGCGCACAGCGCGCCGCGATGCTTACTCATGGAAACCTTGCCTCGAATATCAAACAAGTTCTTGATGACACTGGCCTTGCAATCACACAGGATGACCTATCGCTCGGGGCGCTGCCGTTCTTCCACGTATTTGGATTGAACGTTGTGCTCGGCGTCACCCTCGTTGCTGGCGGAGCGGTCGTACTGATTGATCCTTTCACCGAGCCCGAGGCAATCGAATTAATCCGTAAGCACCAGATAACTGTTGTAGCTGGTGTTCCTGTGATGTTCGATGCATTCAGTGCCGCGGATAGCCAATTAGGCGAGAGCCTCGGCTCGGTACGCTTAGCTGTGTCTGGAGCCGCGACGCTCTCCGCTAAATCATCTGCAGCGTTTACGCAGCGTTACGGCGTAACTATCCACGAGGGCTACGGACTTACTGAGGCATCACCGATCGTGACTAGCACTGCATCTGGAGGCGCTGCTCGCATCGGATCAATCGGTCCGAGTGTTCCAGGAGTCGAGGTTCGCTTAGTGGGCCCCGATGGTACGGACGTCTCTGCCGGTGACCCGGGGGAGATCTGGGTGCGAGGCCCAAATGTTTTCGCCGGATACTGGGGAGACCTCGAAGCGACTCAACGCGTGCTCACTGATGGGTGGCTCCACACCGGCGATGTAGCGGTCGCTGATGAAGATGGGTATTTGAGTCTTGTTGACAGGCTTAAAGACTTGATCATCGTCTCTGGCTTCAACGTCTATCCGGCCGAGGTTGAGGATGTGCTTCGTACGCACGCCAGCGTTGTCGATTGTGCCGTGGCCGCTATTCCAGACGAACGCACTGGTGAAGCTGTAGGGGCATGGGTTGTGCTGGAGAAGGGAGAGAGAGTCGATCTTGATTCACTCCGTCGCCATGTTGGTTCTCGACTCGCGCGCTACAAGATTCCGAGCAAGTTTACTTTTGTAGATGAGTTGCCCCGTAGCGAGGCTGGAAAACTATTGAGGCGAGCACTTACCCTCTAATTGCTTGTTGAAGGCTCGACTTGATTCGCATCTCGACCTGCACCCGATGCAACTAGAAAGCCTGCGTAGATCACAGAGATTCCTAGAGCCAGCGAAACAGCGAACGCGGTGTCTTTACCTACGATCCCTTGGATGAGCCCTCCACCCGAGAGAATTAGTGTCCCTAGCGCGATCAGTGCGTTCGCTATCGCGCGTCTTCGCGCAACTGTGCCCGGCTCGCGCATCCAGCGAATTGCAGAGAGCGCTGCGCCGATAATGATCACAAGTGCGCCTAGGCCACTCCCAGATGCAGCGAGGACTCTCGGCAGTACGGGCAAGACCTCTTTACCGACTGGAATGGCGGAACCGGCAATGCCAGGCGCTATCGCACACGTGAGCATTGCCCCGAGAGCCATGCCACTAAACGCAACCAAGCACCACTGCACTCTGCGCCCAATAGTGTTGCCGTGAATCAAGTAGATCGTCCCTAGGGCAAGCCACGGAACCGAGAGAATCGCCCCGAGTAAATAGAAGGCTCGGAAGGTTCCATTGTCCCAACCGGTGGTTACCCCTATGAAGAGGGCAGCCGAGGCGAGGGCAAATGTTGCGAGTGCAAATGCCCAGGCACCATCTTGAGGTCGTCGGTGTCTTGTGGCGCGAGCCAGCGTGGCCTGAGCAAAAAGGGTGGCCACCACAGTGGCTATGAAGGCGAGGGAGGCTTCCATTCGGCCTTGAGCGTAAACCCAAGCGCACTTGGGGGTACCGTCGGGGGTGTGGGCGACGAAAAGGGCGACGAAAAGGGCGAGGAAAAGGGCGATGGAAAGAAGGCAGATATCGGTGCTGATATGGAGTCATCGCTAGCTAACGACTCGCGACCCGTCCATAATGTCTACCCGGTTGGGCTAGTGGTCGAGGGCAGGCGCTGTGTGGTCGTCGGCGGTGGGCGTATCGCTACCAGACGCCTCAGAGCGTTGCTAGAGGCCGGTGCTCATATTGAGGTAATTGCCCCCGAGGCGAGCCCTGAGATCACCTCTATGGCCGAGAGAGGGTTGATTACGTGGCACCGCCGTGGCTTCGCCCCTCAAGACCTTGATGGAGTCTGGTTGGCCCTAAGCGCAACCGGAGTCCTCGAGGTTGACCAAGAGGTAGCCCGATGCGCAACGGAGCGCCGGGTATGGGTCGCCTCAGCCGATGACCCGAGCGCATCTACCTGCAGTATCCCAACAGTGCTGCGCAGAGGAGACCTGCTTCTCACGGTCAGCACGGGTGGTCGTAGCCCTGCACTGGCTGCATGGCTAAAAGACCGCTTATCTGAAGAGTTTGGGCCTGAGTATGAGACGCTTCTAGATGTGATGGCTGAGATTCGCGACGAGCAGAAGGCCTTAGGGCTGCCCACAGAAGGCCTCGATTGGCGACGGGCGCTGGATTCGGGAATCCTTGAGGATGTACGAATGGGCCGCATAGACGCGGCCAGGGAGGCATTTAGAGCATGTCGTTGATTGTTGTAGGCCTCAATCACAACACCGCGCCCGTTGAGATGCGCGAGCGAGTCGCTGTTCCATCTTCGCGGATTGTAAAAGCAGTACATGATCTAGCGAGCCGCAATCACCTTGCTGAGGTCGTACTCCTCTCAACATGTAACCGCACTGAGATTTATGTGCGCTGCACCAAGTTTCACAATGGCGTATCTGATGTGCAGGATTTCTTGGCGGATCAGGCATCTCTCGAGCCCGATGATTTCGCAGAGCACCTGTATACGTATTACGACGACGGCGCAGTTGCTCACCTATTTCGCGTCGCTGCCGGGCTCGACTCAATGATTGTTGGCGAGGGAGAGATTCTCGGGCAGGTTCGTGAGGCCTGGATGCTCTCCGAGAAAGAAGGAGCCTCTGGCCCGCTTCTGGATAGAGTTTTTCGCCATGCCATTGAGGCAGGCAAGCGCGCTCGCTCCGAGACAACTATTAGCCGCAACACTCTCTCTGTCTCGTCTGCGGCGGTATCGCTTGCGGAGCAGCACCTAGGGACGCTCGATAATCGCTCGGTGCTAATTCTTGGTGCAGGTGATGTAGCGCAGGGTATGGCGCGCGCTCTTGCAGCTGCCGGTGTATCCGATGTGGCGGTCGCAAATCGCACGCATGCACGCGCTGTCGAGTTAGCAGCACGCGTAGGAGGGCGATCCGTGACGCTCGCCGAGGTCGGCGATGTTCTAGCGAACGTAGACCTCCTGCTCACCGCCACAGACTCGACAGAGGTTCATGTAGAGCGACAAGACATTGAGGCGGTAATGGAGGTTCGCGCTGGGCGCCCCTTAGTTGTCGTTGATGTGGCAGTGCCACGCGATGTTGACCCTGGCGTTGGTCTCATTACCGGGGTGGCCCTCTTCGATATGGACAGCCTTAAGGCATTTACAGACGCATCCCTCTACGAGCGTCGCCGCGAGGTACCAAAGGTTCAAGGAATCCTCATGGAGGAGCTTGAGCGCTTTCAACTAGACCGCACGATGCGTACCGTTGTTCCTTTGATTACTGCGCTTAGAGAGCGTGGCGAGGAGGTGCGTAACAACGAGTTAGCACGATCGTCATCTCGCCTTGCTGGCCTCTCCGATGAAGAGCGAGCGACCGTCGAGGCCCTCACAAAGTCAATCGTTAGCAAACTGTTGCACGAGCCAACCCTGCGCCTCAAGGAGTCTGCAGGAAGTGCGCGCGGCGAGCTATTGGCTGATGCAACGGCTGCGCTCTTTGATATTGAAGAGCCCGGCGATGAGTCTGCTTCCTGAGATGCTCGAGACCCGAGATAGCACGAGCCGAAGAGCGTGACCTCCGGATCGGACCGAGTTCTGCGTATAGCGACGCGAGGATCTGATCTTGCCCTTTGGCAGGCGGAGCGCGTAGCTGAGATGCTTGGTTCACCAGCTGAGTTAGTAATTATTGAGACTCGCGGGGACCAAGACACGACCAGCCCAATTCATGCAATCGGTGGCACCGGTGTATTTGTAAAAGAAGTACAAGAGGCTGTGCTGCGCGGAGAGGCCGACCTTGCAGTTCACTCTGCTAAGGATTTACCCGCTATCACCGTCGAGGGTTTAATCCTTGCGGCGGTTCCAGAGCGTGCAGACGCGAGGGATGCGCTTGTTGGTTCGCGACTCGACAAGCTCCCACAGGGAGCAAGCATTGGTACCGGTTCTGTTCGCAGGCGCTCGCAATTAGCAGCGCTTCGCCCGGATCTTGAGTTCGGAGAACTACGCGGAAACATCGGGACGCGCTTAAAAAAGGCCGCCGATTTCGATGCCATTGTTGTGGCTTCAGCAGCGCTCGACCGACTCGGCCTCGGCGATCGCATCTCTGAACGCTTAGAGCCATCGGCGATGCTTCCCCAAGTTGCACAGGGTGCGCTTGCAGTTGAGTGTCGGCTAGATGATGCGGAGGCACTCGTTGCGCTTGCCGCTATCGACGATGCGATTGCCCATCTAGCAGTCAAGGCGGAGCGCGCTTTTCTAGCAGCGCTCGGCGGCGGCTGCGATGTGCCGGTTGGCGCCTACGCAACAATTAAGTCTGGCGGAATGATCTCGATGCAGGCCTTGGTGGCGCAAGAAGATGGCTCTGCGGTTAGGCGAGCTAAAGGCGTCGGAAGCGATCCCGATGCCCTCGGTAGAAGCCTCTGCGCACTCTTGATGGAGGATGGGGAATGACCGTTTACCTAGTCGGTGCTGGACCTGGCGACCCCGGGCTGCTTACACAGCGAGGCGCTGCTCTTATGCGTATCGCTGACGTGGTTGTTTATGACCGCCTTGCCCATCCTTCGCTACTCGCGCTCGCAGCGCGAACTGCCGAGTTGGTCGATGTCGGAAAATCTCCTGGCAATGTTGCGATGGACCAAGACGGCATAAACGCAACTTTGGTTGATCGCGGGCTGAAGGGTCTCGAGGTCGTGCGCTTGAAGGGCGGCGACCCGTTTGTATTTGGCCGCGGCGGCGAAGAGGCAGAGGTCTTGATCGCTGCAGGCGTGCCTTTCGAGGTCGTGCCCGGTGTAACAAGCGCCATAGCCGCTGCGGCTTATGCAGGGATTCCAGTTACGCATCGCAACGTCTCTACACATGTCACGATTGTCACCGGGCACGAAGACCCTGCAAAGGGGCGTACCGATGTGAATTGGGAGGCACTCGGTGCTGTTGGAGGAACCGTTGTAATCCTCATGGGTGCCGCGCACATTCGCGATATTGCAGAGCGCTTAATGGCCGGCGGTAGGGGTGCGGATACTCCGGTGGCAGCAGTTCGTTATGGAACACGCCCAGAGCAGCAGACACTTCGCACCACCCTCGGGGAGGCAGGCGATGCTGGGATTCGTTCCCCATCGGCCATTATTGTTGGTGAGGTTGCAGCGCTTGATTTCTCTTGGTTCGAGCAGCGCCCACTTCTAGGCGCTCGAATTGTTGTAACACGCGCTCGCGAACAGGCCAGTTCACTACGGGAGGGCCTAGAGAATCTTGGAGCGCTTGTAATCGAGTTGCCTTCAATCAAGATCGAGCCGCTTGAGGTAACGCTTCCAGAGTTAGGTGGCCTTGAGTGGATCATCTTTACTTCACCTAATGGTGTAGATGGATTCTTTGAGAACGGCATGGATGTCGCAGGGCTAGATGCGCGCGTGTTCTGGGGAGTGAGGGTTGCTGCAATTGGGCCAGGTACTGCAGCATCACTCGCTGCGCGCGGATTGCGCTGCGATCTGCTGCCAGAGCGCTTTGTTGCAGAGTCGCTACTAGAGGCAATGCCTGATCCGACCGGAGAGGGAGCACGCGTATTAATCGCAAGAGCCCAGGACGCGCGCGATGTGTTGCCAGAAGGCTTAACGGCTCGGGGTTTCTCGGTCGAGATTCTTGATGTGTACCGAACGGTACGAGCAGATCCAGACCCTGCGCTTCTTGAGCAGGTTCGCAGTGGCGATGTGGATCTCATCACATTTACGTCAGGCTCCACCGTGAAGAACCTGACAGAGGTTCTCGGCGGGGTGCCTTCTCCACAGGCCGCTGTTATATCTATCGGCCCTATTACCTCAGAGGTGGCGCTTGGCCTGGGCTGGATCGTGACCCACGAAGCAGCAGAGCACACCATTGACGGAGTGATCGCCACAGCCCTTGCTGCGTGGGAATCAAGGGCATAGCGGTAACCTCACGGGTTATGGCCTTCCCCGAGCGTCGCCCGAGGCGACTTCGCACCACCCCTGCAATGCGGCGACTAGTCGCAGAGACTCGCCTATCGGTCGATGATCTCGTCGCTCCTTTCTTTGTGAAGGAGGGACTCGATGCTCCAGAGCCCGTGCTCTCGATGCCCGGGGTTGCACAGCACACGATTGAGAGCGTCACCCTAGAGGCGAGGGCATTGGTTGCACTCGGGGTTCCATCGATAATTCTCTTTGGAGTACCGCTACATAAAGACGAGAGCGGCAGCGGGGCTGATCGAGCTGATGGGATCGTGCAGACAGCGGTGCGTGCAATTAGAGATGCGGTTGGTGACTCACTTGTGATCATGACCGATGACTGCCTTGATGAATTTACAGACCATGGACACTGCGGCTTACTTCGACCCGATGGAAGTGTGGATAACGACGCCACCCTTGAGCGCTACGCATCGATTGCAATCTCTCAAGCCGACTCAGGCGCAGATGTCATTGCACCTAGCGGGATGATGGATGGGCAGGTCGGTGCAATTCGCAGTGCGCTGGATTCTTCAGGCCACTCTGATACTGCGATCCTCTCCTATGCAGTTAAGTACGCGTCGGCGCTCTACGGTCCCTTTCGCGATGCTGCAGAGTGCGCGCCCAAATTTGGCGACCGTCGCGGTTACCAGATGGATGCAGGGAACGCGCGCGAGGCGCTCGAGGAGGCAGCCCTCGATGTTGAGGAGGGTGCCGATATGTTGATGGTCAAGCCCGCGGTCGCTTACTTAGATGTAATAACCGCTCTTCGAAACTCATTCGATATTCCAGTTGCCGCTTACCACGTAAGCGGGGAGTACTCGATGATCAAGGCTGCTGCCGAGCGTGGGTGGATTGACGGAGATGCAGTCGCACTTGAGCACCTTCTAGCTATCAAGCGTGCAGGCGCGGATTTCATCCTCACGTACTTGGCCCGCGAGGTTGCTGAGGCTCTAAACGCATGAGTCGCAATGAAGAGTTGTTCAGCCGCGCGCAGGCAGTTATCCCTGGTGGAGTCAATTCCCCGGTGCGATCGTTCCGCTCGGTTGGCGGCACGCCCTTCTTTGTTAAGTCGGCGAGTGGCTCGACCATTACCGACGCTGACGGGCGTACATA
>JBAWWI010000092.1:0-8141 GCA_037146835.1 Actinomycetes bacterium
GTGATCGCCAAAATCAACGGAGCCCAGCGCAGCACACTCGTCGGGCGAGCGCGTGGTACTTGCTCACTAAAAATGCCGCGACTACGTACCAATACAACGGCCAGCGCCATCATCACGATCGACTCTTCGATATCTAGGCCTTTGACAATGTGAGTGACTATCGAGATGACGAGCAGGCCCACGGCAATCAGAAATGATGCGCGTCGCCTTCGCATGAGTCCACGGCCAACTAGGACAAGGGCAACTCCAATTAGAGCGGTTGCACCAGCAGCTAGTTCACTAAACGACCCTCCGAAAGCAGAGGTGACCATCGATGAGCGCTCGCGGAGAGACGGGGTAAAGGCGGAGACGATGTTGATAACTCCAGCAATAACCACGACTAACCCAAGGAAACGCGCAAATCTTCTTCGCCCGCGCGCGACGCGTGCCTCTTGGGAGATTTCCGCGCTAGGGGCTGTTGATTGACTCATGCCTAATTCACCGTACCGGCATTCGCCCCAACATTGGTTGCACCCTCAATAGCTATACCCTCTGAGCTCAAGTTGGTCTTGAGATATAGCGAGATAGCCGGAACAACTCTAGATATTAGTAATGGCACCGAGCTCAGCACCCTGAGCAAGTCGCGCATACTTGGCTAAGAAACCAGACTTGTAGCGAGGCTCCGGGACCACCCACTCAGCACGTCTGCGGGTGAGCTCCTCCTCGTCAACGAGAAGGTCGATGCTGTAGTTGGTCGCATCAATAACGATTCTGTCGCCGTCTTTGACAAAAGCGATAGGACCACCATCGACTGCCTCTGGAGAGATATGCCCAACGCAGAAACCGTGGGTTCCGCCTGAGAACCGGCCGTCAGTAATTAGTGCCGAGTCGCCTCCGCGGCCCGCACCCTTCATTGCGCCGGTAACAGCAAGCATCTCGCGCATTCCAGGTCCTCCCTTTGGACCCTCATAACGGATCACAACGACGTCACCAGCTTTAATCGAGCCGGCGAGGATCGCCTCCATGGCGAGTGCCTCTCCGTCAAAGACCCGTGCAACACCATCGAAGTGCGGGTGATCTAGCCCCGCAACCTTGACCACTCCACCCTGGGGAGCAAGCGATCCACGAAGAATGGCTATACCGCCGTGCACATTGATCGGGTCGTTGAGTCCGTGGACAACCTCGCCGTCAGGCTTTGGCGGGTCGAGCGCCTCAAGGTTCTCAGCGATCGTCTTTCCGGTAACGGTCATGCAGTCGCCATGAAGCAACCCGGCATTAAGCAGCTCGCGCATGACCACAGGGACTCCACCGATACGGTCAATGTCGGTCATGTGGTACTTACCGTGAGGCTTCGTATCGGCGATGTGGGGAACCCTCGCTGCGATGCGGTTGAAGTCCTCAAGATCAAGCTCAACGCGCGCCTCATGAGCAATAGCAAGTAAATGAAGAACTGCGTTGGTCGAACCGCCTAGTGCCATTACAACCGAGATTGCATTCTCAAATGCCTTCTTGGTCATGATCTGGCTCGGGCGAATGTCGTTGGCGAGCAGGTTCATAACCGCGCGGCCACTCTCGAACGCGAAATCGTCTCTGCGAGAGTCAATCGCAGCCGGCGACGCGCTTCCCGGGAGCGACATTCCGATCGCCTCACCAACCGATGCCATTGTGTTGGCAGTAAACATTCCGGCGCAGGATCCCTCGCTCGGGCAGGCGCGGCGCTCTATCTCGCCGAGTTCATTCTCAGTCATTGTGCCTGCGGCGCATGCGCCTACCGCCTCGAAGACACTCACGATGTCGAGGGTCTGATCTCCAAGATGGCCGGGAAGAATCGATCCTCCGTAGACGAAGACAGATGGGAGGTCCATACGTGCCGCTGCCATCAACATTCCGGGGAGGCTCTTGTCGCAACCCGCAAAGCTCACAAGCGCATCGAAGCGCTCAGAGTGCATCACGCACTCAACAGAGTCGGCAATGATCTCGCGGCTTACTAGCGAGCCGCGCATACCTTCGTGCCCCATAGAGATTCCATCCGAGACTGCAATCGTTACAAACTCGAGAGGGAATCCACCTGCATCACGCACACCCTGCTTTGCCCGCTTAGCGAGACGGTCGAGGGGCATGTTGCAAGGGGTCACCTCGTTCCAAGATGAAGCGACCCCAACCTGAGACTTGCCCCAGTCGTCGTCGGTCATTCCAACAGCGCGCAGCATCGCCCGAGCTGGGGCTCGCGACATACCGTCGGTAACTTCGCCGCTGCGGGGCTTCATGTTGGGGGTCTTCGTTCCTGGTGTGTTTGCGGTGGGGGTCTGGTCTTCAGTCGTCATGGCTCCAAGCGTACAGGGCGACTCCACCTTGCCCTATGCCCGGGCCGTAGGCTCCGCCCCATGAAGGTAGACGCTCCCCTCGTTGCCCTTGGGCTCAACTCCGTACCCGAGATGGCCCGCAAGATTGAGTCCCTTGGTTATGACGGCGCATTTACCTTTGAGGGGCCGCATGATCCCTTCTTCCCGCTTGCCCTAGCGGCCGAGCACACAGAGCACATCGAGTTGATGACTGCAGTGGCGATCGCCTTTGCGCGCAACCCAATGACGGTCGCGAACATATCTAGAGACCTAAACGACCTATCACGCGGGCGGATGATTACCGGCCTTGGATCTCAGGTGAAGCCACACATTGAGCGCCGCTTCTCTATGCCGTGGTCGCAACCCGCTGCGCGCATGCGAGAGTTTGTTCTGGCACTCCAAGCGATCTGGAGCGCATGGCAAGACCGCACACCGCTGCAATTCGAGGGCGAGCACTATCGACACACGCTGATGACTCCCTTCTTCGATCCTGGGCCAAGCGAGTTTGGAAAACCGCGTGTGCACCTCGCTGGGGTTGGACCTGCGATGACAGAGGTTGCGGGTGAGGTAGCCGATGGGTTTCTGATTCATCCGTTTAGTACGCCGGAGTTTGTAAAGGATGTAACCCTCCCCGCTCTCACGCGCGGAGCCGAGCGTGCGGGTCGCTCAGTAGAAGATCTTGAACTGACGTGGCCGGTAATGGTTATTAGTGGAGAGACTGATGAAGCCTTCGCTACAGCCGAGCTGATAGTTCGAACTCAGATCGCTTTCTATGCATCTACACCGGCATATCGAGTAGTGCTTGAGCACCACGGCCTAGGAGAGATTCAAGGCGTGCTACACCGCATGACACGCGAGGGCAACTGGGCGGATATGCCAGGAATGATCAACGATGAAGTGCTTGATCTATTTGCAGTTCGTGGCGAACTCAAGAAGGTCGCACCCGGATTGCTAGAGCGCACACTTGGGGTAGTGGATCGAGTATCGATCAATGCGCCGTATGAGAGCGATCCTGGGGCATGGTCGCAGGTTGTTGCCGAGATAAAAGCCACTCTCTAGCAGCGCTCAAATAGCCTTTTTGAAGGTTATTTTAGGTAATTTCTCTTGAGCAGTCTCTAGTTATCTAGGAAACGCCGCGGCTATGCAGTATCAACACGCAGGAATATCTCGGCGCGTCTCTCGTCATCAAGCCCGGCAAGCCCAGCGTTGGCCCTAGCCCACTCTCTTACAAGTGTCTCGATCATCTTTGGATCAGCATGCTGACTCTCGTGGCACATCAAGGCAGCAATCTTGCGGTCGATCGCGCTCGTAATATCAACGGCTGTATTTGAGTTTGGGTGCGCCATTACATAGACCTCGCGTGCAGCCCACGGCTCAAATCCCTCTTCTAGTAACTCAGGGTGCGCAAATGGGTTGCGAGCGTCTGGGTAGACCGCGGCCATCGCTGCTTCGCCGGCTGCAAGATGATCTGGGTGGCTTGCGTAGATGCGATCCCAGTTTCGCTCTGGCGACTGGATAAGCACTCTGTTTGGCTTGACCATACGAATAACGCGAGAGAGGTCGCGACGCAGTTCGATCGAGGCCATGACGCGTCCATCTGAGTAAGCAAGAAAGTGCAGATCGGTTACCCCAACCTTTGCTGCAGCATCCGTCTGCTCGCGTCTGCGGATCTGTCCCATCTCGGCGCGCGTAATCGTGTTATCAGATCCCCCTGCATCGCCGTCGGTGACCAAGCAGTAGGAGACCTCGATACCAGCATCGGTCCATGTCGCTATGGATCCGGCAGCGCCAAAATCAACATCATCTGGATGGGCGGATACAACAAGGATGCGCTCAATGCCGTCATCAACGCTCATGCGATACGGACTCTGCGTGTTATCGCTCATGCGAGACCTGCATCGAGGAGACGATTGAGTAGAGCAGGGTTTCCCTGACCTTTACTTGCCTTCATTGCCTCGCCCATAAGGAATCCTCTCTTCTTCTTCTGTGCCTTCTCGTCTCCGGAGCGGTACTCGGCGACCGCATCAGGGTTGGCCTCTAAGACGCCAGCAATAATTGCAGCAAGCGCTCCTTCGTCTGAGACCTGTGCGAGTCCACGTGCACTCGCAACAGCAGCAGGCTCGCCTTCCCCTGCGAGGCAACCAGCTAAGACCTCTTTTGCCTGCGAGCGCGAGATCGCTCCATCGCCGACCAGGCCGACCAACTCTGCGAGAGCGTTAGGCGAGAGTGCCCAAGAGTTCGGCTCGCTACCCGTCTCGTTTCCGTAGGCGAGGAGCTCTCCGGTGCACCAGTTCACTACATCTCGAGCGGAGCCAGAGCGGAGCGCCGCTACAGATTCCTGCGCATAATGAGAGAGTGCTGGATTAGCGACAAGCACTCTCGCATCGTGCTCGGCGACCTGCCACTCGGCGACTATTCGCTCCCGCAACGCTGCAGGCAACTCTGGTATTGCAGCGCGAGCAGCCGCACGCATTTCATCCGTCGGTGCTACTGGCGCAAGGTCAGGCTCCGGAAAGAACCGATAATCCGAGGAGCCCTCTTTGCTGCGCATGCCGTGAGTAATGCCCTCAGATTCGTCCCAGTGGCGCGTCTCTTGAACAATGCGCTCGCCGGTAGTTGTTGCAATTGTCTGTCGCTCAACTTCGTAATCGATAGCGCGCCCGAGTGAACGAATGGAGTTCATGTTC
This sequence comes from Actinomycetes bacterium, assembly GCA_037146835.1. Classification (GTDB taxonomy): domain Bacteria; phylum Actinomycetota; class Acidimicrobiia; order IMCC26256; family IMCC26256; genus IMCC26256. Next base: position 5,009 of record JBAWWI010000092.1, read on the forward strand.
TTGATCTCGACCTTTGTGCCGAGCTGAGTTGTGCCTATTGGTCGAATCGACACATTCGCGTCTACCCGCATTGAGCCCTCCTCCATCTTCACGTCGGAGACACCAATAGCAAGCAGCACTGCACGCAATTCACTTACATAACCGCGTGCCTGCTCTGAGGAGCGCATCGCCGGGTGACTCACAATCTCCATGAGAGGAACACCAGCGCGGTTGTAATCAACTAGCGAGTGATCTGCATCATGGATGCGCCCACCGCCACCAACATGAGTGGACTTGCCCGTGTCCTCCTCCATATGCGCACGCTCAATACCGATGCGCTCGCCGTCAACCTCGATCCATCCCTCGGCACAGATCGGTTCGTCGTATTGACTCGTCTGAAAATCCTTGGGCATATCAGGGTAGAAATAGTTCTTTCGGTGGAATATCGATCTCTCCGGCACGGTGAAGTTCAATGCCTCTCCGATACGCAGAGCGAAATCAACTACCCGCTCATTCAACACCGGTAGAGAACCAGGGAGCCCTAAACAGACTGGACAGATATTTGTATTGGGCTCAGAACCGAACTCGTTGGCGCATGCGCAGAACAGTTTTGTTTTTGTTGCGAGCTCAACATGGACCTCGAGGCCAATGACAGTCTCGTATTTGATCTCGGCCTGTGCCTCGTTACTGCTCATGCCACACCCCCTGCTGCCTCAATAGCGCGTGCGACTCTAAACATCACAGGCTCTCCAAGGGCCGGAGCAAGGACCTGTACGCCGATCGGCATTGCGTCGCTACCCAATCCAAACGGAACACTCATCGCTGGGTGGCCGGCGAGGTTGGATGCAATCGTGCAGATATCTGAGAGGTACATCGAGAAGGGGTCCTCAGTCTTTGCACCGAACTTGAACGCGGTGGTGGGCGTAGTAGGCGAGAGCAGTACGTCAAAACGCTCGTACGCAGCCGCAAAATCTCGAATGATCAAAGTGCGTACCCGCTGCGCTTGACCGTAATAAGCGTCGTAGAAGCCGGCTGATAATGCATAGGTGCCGAGCATGATCCGTCGCTTTACCTCTGCACCAAAACCTGCATCTCGTGTTGCGGAGTTCATCTCGTAAACATCTTCACCGTCTACACGTAATCCGTAGCGCACGCCGTCGTAGCGAGCAAGGTTGCTCGATGCCTCAGCAGGAGCGATCAGATAATACGCCGATAGGCCATATATGCAGCTCGGCACCGAGATGCGCTCGACTATCGCACCCTGGGCCTCAAGTGCTGAGGCAGCACGCTCTACCGCTGCGCGCACCTCTGGGTCGATCCCCTCCACATCTGTTAGCTCGGTTACCAAACCAACTCGAAGCCCCGCCACGCTGGCGCCATCATTCAATAATGAAGTAGGGGGAGCAGCAATCGAGGTGGAGTCCATACGATCGTGGCCAGAGATCACGTCGAGGAGTAAGGCTGCGTCGTCGACGGTTGCTGCGAATGGCCCAATCTGATCGAGGCTTGAAGCAAAGGCGATTAAGCCATAACGAGATACGACTCCGTAGGTTGGCTTCACGCCTACAACGCCGCAGAATGATGCGGGCTGGCGAATCGATCCACCGGTATCAGAGCCAAGCGAGAGAGGTGCAAAGCGCGCCGCTACTGCCGCTGCTGATCCACCACTCGAGCCACCGGGGACGCGTGATGAATCAAGCGGGTTGAGCGTGGGGCCGAATGCTGAGTTCTCTGTAGACGAGCCCATTGCAAACTCATCGAGGTTTGTCTTGCCAACGGGCACTCCCCCCGCTGCCATCACGCGCTCTACAACCGTCGCGTTATAGGGGGGCAACCAGCCATCAAGAATTTTTGATGAGCATGTGGTGGGCACTCCGCGCGTGCAGAGGTTGTCTTTCAGCGCAACAGGCACACCCGCAAGTAACCCGGGGTCTTCGCCACGAGCGACTTTGGCATCTACCGCATCTGCTTGTGCGAGCGCAGCATCGGCTGTCACATGGTTAAAGGCATGAATCTCGCCCTCGCGACTAGCAATAGTTGCAAGGTGCTCCTCAGTAACGGAGCGAGCGGTTCGCTCTCCATTACGGACTGCTGCTGCGATCTCAATTGCAGATGACATCACGCCTCACCCATAATCCGCGGCACACGAAAGCGCCCCTCTTCAGCGGATGGCGCTGCTGCTAATACTTCATCACGATCGAGGCTTGTTCCTATGACATCCTCACGCAGCACATTCGTGACTGGGAGCGGATGCGCGGTTGGGGGTACGCCATCGAGATCAAGGCTTGAAATATCTGTGGCATGACCGAGAATCGCTGTGAGTTGCAGAGCGAACTCCCCTACTTCATCGGGTGTAAGCGCTAGGCGAGCGAGCATTGCAACATGCTCAACATCAGATCGCGTAATGCTCACTTGCTCGGTTGGCTGCTTGGGCATCTCGTGAGTCTACGGTTTCGTCTCACTCCATCGCCGTGCCGGGGCCCGCAAGGCCGCCCGGACGCCCTGGAGCTATTTACTCGGGCTATTTACTCAAGCTATCTACTCGAGATATTTACTGGGGCTAATTACTCGGGCTACTTACTCGAGATATCTGCTCGGCCTATTTACTGGAACTATTTACTGGAACTATTTATAGGGGTCGTTGGTGCCGAGCGGATGGACCCACCAAGACTCCTCAGCCGGGCTCCACTCTGTATCCACGATGATGCAGTTCACTGGGCAGACTGGTGGCAGGCATTTGCCACATCCGCTGCAGAGCTCCGGGATGATGATGACATCCATACCGTGGTTAAAGATCGCCCCAAACTGAGGCGGGCAGGCACGCAGACAGGCGTCGCAGTTGATGCAGGTCTCCATATCGATGCGCAGCGGAGCAGGCTGCCACTTCGGGTTACGAGTCCTCGACTCAACCCGCTCTTCGCGACCCTCAGATGCCATGCTCCGGATCGTAGGACAGCGAGCACCCAACTCCGCAACCCAAATGAGGTCGGCGCTCACCCCGTATCTCGGTGGCTTGGTGGTGCTCGCCACTCCCAGGCGCCTTCTTCACATTCGATGGCCTTCACGAGGCGGTATCCGTCGTGTGTTTTTTGAAGATGATGTCGCTTACAGAGCCGTACGAGGTTCTCCAAGCTTGCAGGGCCACCCTCAGCGA
>JBAWWI010000093.1:0-8041 GCA_037146835.1 Actinomycetes bacterium
GGTCTGGCTTGATGATTGGTTTTACAGATTGGTTTTAGAGATTGGGCTTGAGACTCGCTTGAATTGAGAAATCTCTCTTTTGGCTTCTCCTACAAAGGTGAGAGTATCCTCTCTCAGAGTACCTACACGAACTATGTGACCAAAGCCACAATGGAGCCCTCCCCCCTCTTGAGGCTCCTGTATTGAGAACCACCTCTTGAGAGAGCAGAGATTTGATGCCCGAAGAATCCGCAGGTTGGCGAATAGACGACCTCGCGCGCCGCACCTCGTTGACTGTCGACACGATTCGCTTCTACCAACGCGAGGGACTTCTGCAGCCAGCAGCGAAGGTTGGGCGTACGAAGGAATTTGGACCCGATCACCTTGCCAGGCTGGAGCGCATTCGCGAACTCCAGGCCAAGAGATTCTCGCTCGCCGCAATTCGTGCACTGTTAGATGCCGATCGAGGGGCTGATCTCGTAGAGGAAGTTTTCGCGGGCGACATCGGAGTCTCGTACACCCTTGAAGAACTTATTCAGAAGAGCGGGATAAACGACAATACCGTTGCGATTCTTCGAAGCGAGCGTCTACTAAGGGACCCATCGGAGTTCGGGCAGAGTACTTACGATGCCAATGACCTCGACATGATTCGCGCAGTAGGAGAGTTAAGCCGCCTCGGCATTCCTAATCCGATTCTCATTGAGCTCGCACGGATCTACGTCGATGGCGTTGAGAGCATGCAGTCTCAGGTAGTTGAGATCTTCTCGGGGCAGCATCCAACGTCCCTCACACCTGAGGAGTTCGTTGTGTTTCGATCCAACGCGGATAGTGCTGCGCATAGCCTCTACCCCCTCTTCACGCGCGTCGTCGAGTACTTGCATAAACGCACTACCCAGCGCCTCGCCCTGAGGGCCATCGAACTACGTGCCTCTCACCCCGCTACCGAGGATGAGTAGTACCGCCATCATCGCACCCCAATATTGCGATTTTCGCTAGCGAATAGCAGCCAACACGAACCCCTTGAGCCTTATGCTCCACACGCGCTAGACAGAGCAACCCACACGAGACAGACCCGCCAGCAAGCAACAGCAGAACTGGAGCAAGCCGTGAATACTGATTTTGAGACCCTCGGTTACGAAGAACGTGATGGCGTTGCTTGGATCACACTCAACCGACCAGATCGCCTCAACGCGTTCAACAACACAATGCAGCGAGAGCTGAAGAGTCTCTGGAGAGGCCTGCGCCGCCACGACGACGTGCGATGCATCGTTCTCACCGGAGCTGGCGATAGAGCTTTCTGCACTGGCATAGACAGAACCGAGCAGATGGGTTCCGAGAGCGTTGCCTCTAACGACGAAGAGGCAATCGGTGCGGGCGATCAAACACCGTTCATGTTCAACGACCCAGGCGACAACATCGGCCCCAAATCATGCGACCTCTGGAAGCCGGTTATCGCGGCGGTAAATGGAATGGCCTGTGGAGGCGCGTTCTACATGCTCGGTGAGGTTGAGTTCATCATCGCTGCAGACCACGCGACATTTTTCGACCCACACGTCACATACGGAATGACTGCGGCATACGAGCCAATGCACATGGCTGGCATCACTCCGTTCGGAGACATCATGCGCATGTCACTTCTCGGCAATTACGAGCGCCTCTCTGCCGCACGAGCACTTGAGGTTGGAATGGTGAGCGAGGTTGTCCCTGGGGCCGAGCTCCACGAACGAGCCGACTGGGCAGCGCGCATCATTGCCTCCCAACCTCCCCTAGCGATTCAAGGAACGGTTAGATCAATCTGGGCTGCGCGCGAGATGGGGCCGAGCCAAGCGCTACGCCTTGGATATGCATTTGTTGGCCTCGGCACTAACGCAGACTCACTCGCCGAGGGGCAGCGCACCTTTGAGTCGGGGCAGCGCATCGACTGGCGCCTCCGCTAAATACTCGCTTCGGATCAAGGCTCTGCGCAGATCAGCGCGGCACAATGCGGCCCTGCTCGGAGCCCAGTATCGGTCCGGACGCGAGACGGCGCCCGGCAATATTGCCGAGCGCCGCTCTAAATTATTTTTGCACTCGGACTCTCACAATGAGCAATAACGCTCACTGCCGGTAATTAGCCGAGCAAGTATTTGAAGATTGCTAGCTGAGCCACGAGGTAGACACACCCTGTAATAATTGCGTTGCGGTGTGTGTCGTAGATAAGGCGTGTTTTGCCTGGTCCCTTACCGAAGACACCAAGTGCGTTGAGCTCGAAGAGTATCCAGATAACGCCGGTGACGGCCCAGTAGATGCCGCGCTCTCCGCCGGTGAGCACTACGCCCTTCGTGTAAGCAAAGTGACCTGCACCCACCATCATTGCGAGCATCGGTATTGAGTAGATCGCGTTCTGACGTGAAGCAAGAAGCGCTGCGCGACCTGCACCAGCAGCTGCGGGGTCTGCCTCGCCACCTGCCTGCACATTGCGGGCGTTAGCGATCACTACCTTCTGATTACGCCAGATGATTCCCCACACATTTACGAACATTGTGAGGGCGAGAAGTATCCCTGTTGAGATTGCGATACCAGCTGGGCTCTTGAAGTACTCAGAAGTGTTCTTCTGAACTCCGAGTAGCGCTAGCCCGCTCACCACGGTAGCTACAGCGGCCCAACGGAACCACCAGAGTGCGCGGCTGGCAAGTTTGTCGACGGCATTATTGCGAGCCGCGGCCTCCATCTCGCCAAAGGCAGGCACCTGTACGAAGTTGAAGTAGTAAAGCAATCCGATCCATGCGATACCAACAACTACGTGGATGTAGCGAAAGAGCCATTGGACTCCGGCGTTGGTAAAGAGTTCGATTGAGTTAGCAAGTGTCATGGGCCTTGGCCTCCTGGAATAGCTGTGATGTTTCTGAGTCTCAGAACAGGCTGAAACTAACACCCAAAAGCGGCGCTTCGTTGGATTGTCCCCTCAGGCTCGGGCCAGATAGGGCCCCAGATAGGGCCCGAGATATTAGGGAGACAATCCGCCGATAGGTCCACTCTCTATAGGGAGTTGCCATTACGGTGCGAGAATGAATCTTGTCGACAAGCAGGCCGTTAGACCCGACCCTATTTGGGTTGACTCAGACGCAGCCCTTGACCTAGCCGTCGAGCAGCTCCTCAAATGTGAGCGGTACGCACTTGATACCGAGTTCCAGGGCGAGCGGTCTTACTGGCCGACGCTCGCTCTTCTTCAAATCTCAGATGGCTCACAGATTTGGCTAATCGATCCACTTGCCTGCGATGTCTCGAGACTCACACCGGTATTCGATGGCCCCGGAATCATGCTCGCGCACGCTGCGCGTCAGGATTTAGAGATCATGCGCCGCGAGGTTGGAGCCCTTCCCTCTGCTCTCGTTGACACTCAGATCGCCGCAGCATTCGCTGGAGCTGGAAACCAATCTCTTCTCTCCCTATGTAAGCGACATCTCAATGTCGTAATCGAAAAGGGAGACCGCTTAACAGATTGGACTGCACGCCCCCTTCGCGAGTCAGCGCGTCTCTACGCCGCCTCTGATGTCGCGCATCTGCACGCCTTGGCCGATGAGTTGCGCAGTGAAATTGGAGAAGAGCGCTGGGGATGGGCGCTCGATGAGTGCGAAGCATCACGCACGCCTCCGGAGCAGGCGGATGTAAATAAGGCATGGTGGCGAGTTCGTGGCTCACGAGCGCTTCGCGGAGACCGAGCCCGAGTTGCTCAAACACTCTGTGCATGGCGCGAAGAGACTGCACGCGGCCGCAACGTTCCACCGCGAACAATCATCGGAGATCTCGGGCTCGATAGCGTCATCTCGCGAATGCCACGCTCCAAAGCTGACCTCGATGGCTGTCGCGGAGTGCCGAATGACCCAAGAAGTGTGCAGGCCATTCTCGACTCCATCGCAGCCGGTCTCGCTATGGACCCTAAGGAGCTAAGCACTCCCCCAGAAGAGTCCGACGAGCGTGGCCTTGCATCTGCAGTGATTCTCGCCGGAGCGATTGTGAGTCAGCGAGCGCGCAACTTAGGCCTTGACCCTTCGATGGTCGCAGCACGCGCTGACATCACTGCAATCGTCTCGGGGCGCAAGGGGCGTCTAGACGAAGGCTGGCGCGAACAGGTAGTCGGCGACCTAGTCCACAGACTCCTTGCAGGCGAGATCACACTTCGCCTCGCCGACTCTGGGCGCACACTTGTGATCGAGGGCGACTAACTCACCTACACTCTTCCCCGAGACCGCGTAACCCAAACTGTGTGCAACTTTGAAGTTTAAAAACAGGAGCCAAAAATTATGTCGGAGATTAATTTCTACACAGCAGGATCGACCCTCGACACGAAATCAGCCTTAGATGTAGAGGGTCTCGAGACCATCTACCGTCTCGAGATGAGCGGAGAGCATTTCTATAACTTGCTCGCTGATCGCGTCGGCAACGATGAGGCAGCAGACCTGCTCCGCAAGAATGGTGTCGAGGAGCGCGGACATGCGCGCAGAATCGCACGTGCGTTGAGCATTAAGACCGGCGCAGAGTGGAGCCCCACTCCCGAGCAGGAGATTCTTCTCGATGCCCCGATGCCGGACTCGATAGATGCACCTCTATTTCTAGCGGTCGTTAAGGGCGAGATCGACGGCGACGCTGGATACCAGACCTGGGCCGACCTAGAGCCGAATGAAGAAATAGCACGCCTGCTCCGCCTCAACGGCCGGGAAGAGACCGTGCACGCAGGCAGGGCTCAGCAGGTATACGAAATTCTCTCTAGATAATCCTCGTACTCAACGCTTTCTCTCAACACTCGCGCTGAGTTTCATTCTCTTGCAATCTGAATCTAGAGGTGGTGGCGGGAATTGAACCCGCGTCCAGGGTTTTGCAAACCCTTGCCTGAACCACTCGGCTACACCACCGTGCTTCTAATACTTCTCTCTCAATACTTCTCTCGCCTCAAAGACGCGAAGTGCGAGGTTACCCGAGACCGGAGGTGTAACAGCCGTCGAAGGTAGACGTTGCAACCAAGTTTCTGCGATGATTCCACTGTGACCCCCCGACGCAGCAGCGATCAGTCCCTTCTTTTACCTATCGCAGACCCAAATTTCTATGCCGGAGACCCATTTCCGCATCTTGCCAGGCTGCGGGCGGAGGCGCCTCTTGCGTGGCTTGAAGACCCAGGGTGCTGGATCGCCTCGAGGCATGCGGACATCCTTCGCATCTCGCGCGACCCTGAGACCTTCATCTCATCTAAAGGGATACTCCTCATGGATATCGGGCGCGACCTCCCCGAGATTCCAGGTGCGCTTCTTTATGTGGACCCTCCCGAGCACGCGCGTTATCGGAAGCTAGTCAACCCGGGTTTCTCGACCGCGCGCATTAGAACCCTTGAAGAGAGCATCCGTGTAAGAGCTCGAAGCCTGCTCAGCGAGATAAAGAGTGGCGAGGTAACAGACTTCGTCCAGAGCGTCGCTCTCCCATTCCCTCTATTGGTAATCGCAGACCTGCTCGGCGTACCTGGAGACGATTGGCCACGTTTTGCAGTCTGGACAGATCTCATGATCGGTGCAGCTAGCGGAATCACCCCTGAGTCTGAGGCTGCCCTAATCGAGATGGCGACCTACTTTCTCGACCTCGTCGCCGAGCGCCGCAGAGACCCAAGCGACGACCTCGTATCGATGCTCTGCAATATCGAGGTCGATGGCGAGCGCCTCGACGATGCAGAGCTCATGATGTTCTACGGACAGCTCCTAGTTGCAGGCAACGAGACCACCCGCAACCTTGTGAGCGGAACATTTGTTGCAATGAGCGAGCACCCTGATCAGTGGAGTGCACTACGAGCCGATCCGAGCTCAATCCCAGCGGCTGTTGAGGAGGCGCTTCGCTGGACCACCCCGGTCATCTCCTTTATGCGGAACGCCACTAGAAATATTGACCTAAACGGTGCGGATATCCGATCGGGCGACCCCGTGTTGATGCTCTACTCATCTGCGAACCGAGACGAATCTGTATTTGGTGAAACAGCCGAGGAATTCGATATCACTCGCAGCCCAAATCCACATGTCTCTCTTGGATTTGGCGAGCATTTCTGCCTCGGCGCTGTGCTTGCTCGCCTCGAAGCGAGGATCATTCTTGAGGAAGCAGCATCGGCCTTTACCAAGATCGAGCCTGCAGGAGAAGTCGAGCGCCTCGACTCCGGAGTAATCGCAGGGGTTGTATCCGCGCCGCTTCGACTAACTCGCTAACCAGTGAGCAGGCGAGGAGCTTGTACTCCTAAGCGGTGTGGCTCTCAAGTCCTCGTAACGCTCTTGGTTCCTTTGAATTAGAGATCTGCCTAGTTCCGTCTGCACCGACTGCCTGCAGGAATTCCCCTAGGTGAGCAACGACCTCTTGCAGTTCGCCAACCCGGCGCCTTGACCTGACAAGGCGTAGCCGAGCTCCGTCAAGTTGATTCAATGCCGCCTCTAATTGCGTCTCAAGCATCTCAACAGGGTCCGCTTGGGATGAACCGGAGACCACTCCTGCGAGGATCGGCTCCAAGGACTCAAGTGCTAAATACGCTTTGCTATTAGGTGTTTTGTCTCTTGCGAAAGATGGATCTGATGGATGCATTGCTCCCCCTCCGCAATACCCGAGGCGGGTATCGCTTCCGCTTAAAACGAATCATGCACCCAAATAGTTCCGATTAGCAAGCATCTTTTAAGCGAATTTTTAGCGACAAACACGTTAAGTGATTTGCTACCGAGTGGTAACAAAAAAGGCTATGAAAAAAGGGGTCTTGTTTGACTATCAGTGAGACTCGAGAACCTCGTCACCGATTCGTCCTGAGTACTTGACTCGATCTGGCGGCTGTCGGAGGTCTTTTACGATCCCCACGAGGCTGAGCAACTTGAGGATGTAGTAGGTGGTGTCGATCTCCCACCAGAAGAACCCTTGACGAGCGCTTGCCTGATAATGGTGGTGGTTATTGTGCCAACCCTCTCCTCCAGTTAGAAGCGCAACGAGCATTGAGTTGCGGCTCGTGTCGTCGGTCTCATAGCGACGACGTCCGTAGACATGCGCGAGGGAGTTAACAAGGAACGTCGTGTGCCAGAGCAGAACCGTTGAGGCAAAGAACCCAAGTACCAATCCGCTCCACCCGCCGATCAGGAAACAAGTAATACCGAGGGTCCATGGCGCAATCCAGTCTCGCTTGTCAATGAATACAAGCTCTGGGTACTTTCCAAAATCGCGAATGCGATCCGCGTCGTAGGCCTTGAATTTGTCGGCCAGAATCCATCCCACATGGCTCCACCAGAACCCTTTTCGGGGCGAGTGCACATCACGCTCAGTATCTGAGAACTGGTGATGGTTGCGGTGATGAGCTGCCCACCAGAGGACGCCCTTCTGGGCTGAGGACTCTGCCCCGAAGGCCATTATGAACTGTGGAACCCTCGCAAGCTTGTACGATTTATGGGAGAAATAGCGGTGATACCCAGCGGTCACGAAGAACATACGCCCAAAGTAGGTGACCAAGAAGAGCACTACCGCGGTGGTGCTAATCCCAGTAAAAATCAGCGTTATCGGGAGAAAATGCAGGAGCAGAAAGGGAATTGACTGGGGCCAGTTGACCCTCTCGTCAGGGGTGCGTACAAGGTGAGTTGGCTTTGGGTATCGATGCATGCGGAGCAGCCTACCTACTGGTAGGTAGGGAAATAGACGCGGGTAGGTAAATTCTTGGGGATCCACCCCCCTGGAGGGCCGCATCCGGCAGAGGGAGCCTAAGGATGTGAAGATGGGGAGCGTGGCAAAATATCGAGGAATCCTGCTTGATTTTTACGGAACCCTTGCTCGGGCGACGCATTGGTTCTCCGTAGAGGAGGCACTCGCTGAGCATGGGTATGTGCTCGATGCTGAGCTCCGTGATAGATGGTTCAACGACGGCATCGACGGCGACGAACACGAGGCAGCCTCCCAGAGCCGGGATCACTACGTGAAGTGGCAGTTAGATCGCACCTACTCCATGCTCTCGGAGTCAGATGTGCACCCGGACGAGCATGCGACGATCGCAGAGAAGTTGCGTATCGGTGCGGCTCCGCGAGTGATTTTT
>JBAWWI010000094.1:0-7918 GCA_037146835.1 Actinomycetes bacterium
GCACAATCTGTCTCGATAGAGAGCCACTCCGAGATGCTCTTAGCGCCCTGGCCTTTCCAGCCATTGGTGCGCTCAACCTGACCGACACCGATAGTGCGTATCGCATCCCCGAGACGCCGGACACGCTCTCCGGAACTAACCAACCTCGCAGCCCGAGCAGCATCGAAGCAATCAACCTCCATGGAGGCAAAGCAGGCCTCGAGCTCTGTGGTGAGTTGATCTAATCTATCGAACATATGTTCGATTATAAACTAGGGGTGTGACAATTACAAGGGATTTTTTCAAAAAATATAGGGAATTCCTAGATTATTCTGATCGGCTTCGTACCTACAAGAGAGAAACTCTGCGTCCTCAGAGAACCCCTCTCTCTAGACTCAGGAACCTGTGATTGGCGTAGTGGATTATCGAGCAGGGAATGCACCGAGTGTGATGTATGCACTCGCGCGCCTCGGCATTGACGCTCGCCTTGTCTCCGATGCCGAAGCGGTTAGCGAGGTTGATCGCATCATTCTGCCGGGCGTAGGGGCAGCGGGGGCAACAGTTGCCTCACTCACTGAGTCTGGCCTTGTTGAGATACTGACCGAACGGGTTCTCAATCAAGGGACTCCATTCTTAGGAATATGCGTAGGGCTCCAGATCCTCTTCGAGCACTCTGAAGAGGGCGATACCGATTGTCTTGGCTGGCTCCCTGGCAAGGTGCAGCGTTTCTCAGGATCTGTTCGCGTTCCACAGATTGGTTGGAACTCTGTGCGCTTCGTGCGCGATCACGCTCTCACTAAAGGCCTACCAGAAGATCCATACCTTTACTTTGTGAACTCATTCCATGCTGTACCCACAGATGCAGACGATGTACTTGGGGTAACTGATTATGCAGGCGAGTTCTGCTCTGTAGTTGCGCATAAAAATATTGCTGCAACGCAGTTCCACGCGGAGAAGAGCGGCGAGGTTGGGTTGAGAATCCTCACCAACTTTGCGACTTGGGACGGTTTTTAGTATGGACGCTTCCTAATGCTCACTAAACGCTTGATCGCTTGCTTCGATGTCATCAACGGACGCGTCACTAAGGCCGTACGTTTTCAGGACAACATCGATGTTGCAGCCGCAGAGGATCTCGCACAGAGTCTCTATCAAGACCAGATCGACGAGATTGTCTTCTATGACATCACAGCGAGTAGCGAGAAGCGCAAGATTGACCTTGAGACTGTTCGCAGAGTCGCTGAGCACATATTTGTGCCCTTCACGGTTGGCGGCGGGATCCGCAATGTTGAGGATATGTTCGAGGTGCTTAAAGCCGGGGCCGAGAAGATCAGTATCGACTCAATGGCGGTGCGTGACCCAGAGATCATTCGCAATGGTGCCACCGAGTTTGGTCGCCAATGCATCGTGCTCTCAACGCAGGTAAAGCACGTTGGTATCCGTGATGGAATTCCAAGCGGCTACGAGGTATTTATCGATGGTGCTCGCCTCGCTACAGGCCTTGATGCCCTCGACTGGGTGCGCAGAGCTGAGGACCTAGGCGCCGGCGAGATCGTGGTTAACAGCATCGATCGCGACGGCACCGGCGAGGGCTACGAGATCGAGATCACACGAGCTGTTGCCGACAGTGTAAACGTGCCCGTCATCGCATCTGGAGGCGCAGGAACAGCGCAGCACATTGCAGATGGACTCACAGCAGGTGCAGCGCAGGCAGCAATCATCTCCTCAATGCTCTACTCGCCGCGCGTTGAGCGCAATGCAACCGTGCGCGAGTTAAAAGATGCACTCGGATCACTAGGCGTACACATGCGCCCATGGGTTGATTGAGCTAGCTGCACCGAGACCGAAGTAATTTCGGCAAGACCGCTATCTGCGAGACAGCAGAATTAGTTCGCTTAGGCGACGGGGACTGCTGGAGCGACTACTGGCTCGGTCCACAGTTGTGAAGCGTCAGACCAGAGTCGCTCTAGTGCATAGAAGTCGCGCACCTCGTCGAGGAAGATGTGTGCAACGAAGTCGCCGTAATCCATAAGGACCCAACCGAGGTCGTCTAGGCCCTCGGTGCGGAGCGGGGATGTGCCGTCGTGGAGTCGGATCTTCTCCTCGATCTCATCAACGATTGCGCGCACCAAACGAGAGTTAGAGGCACTAGCGATTACAAACGCCTCTGTGATGCCGATTATGGATCCAACATCAAGCACAAGTATGTCGGTGCCCTTCTTATCCGAGGCAGCGACAGCCGCAACTATTGCGCGCTCATGACTCTCGAGCGTTGCGCCTTTGGGTTTCGTTGTCACTTGGTGGAGCCTTTCGGATTGAAGTCTGGGCCGACGATGATGGTCACGTCTGCGATACCGATCGCACGATCAGCCCGACGAAGAGAACCGACGCCAATTGCTTTGAGGAACTTCTCGGCTGCAGGGCGGTCTGCGTCACGGTAGTAGATCACCTGCGTCTCAGTTACACCGAAGTCCGGAACATTGCCTGTGAGGCGAACATCTCCTCCGATTGGGACCACCAGCCTCGCTACTCCCTGCGCTAGCCCTACCGTACCTACACCGTTAAGTATCTCGATATGGGGTCGTTTCCCACCTATGCCTAGGCGAGCATCTGGAAATAGTCGCTTAACAACTCCTGAGAGGGCAGAGGTTCGAACGCTCAATCTTTCGTCTCCGCTTGTCCCGATCGAGTCAACAGGCAGCGTGTCAAAAGACGCAGGCTTCAAATCTGCGACTCGCGCCATCGGCGTAGCAATCGGAACGGCTGCGATCGTTGCACGCGCCACTGCGGGGTCCTTTAGGCGCTTCATCCATCCCTCTAAAACAGCTTGCACAGTTACTAGCCGATCGACTTCGCTACCAACCTGTGCCTCTGTTAACAAGCGAACAATCTCCTCGGCTTTGAGGCGCTGGAGCCCGCCCGGGAAAGCGTCGCGTTTATCGGCAGCAAAGCGAACAGCACTTCGTAGATCAACCTCGAACGGTGCAGCCGGCGTAATAGCGGCTAGCAGTGTTGCATCATCGACGATTGAAGGAGCGCCAGCATTGACTCCGGTGAGATTCTGTACAGTCGTCTGCAGAAGAGAGTCGTCACCAACCGATGGAACCTGTGCGAGCGTCTGGATTCCAAGTGATGGAACCTCAACTTGAGTAGACGATGGAAGCATCAAGATGGATCCGGAGTCACCTGATCTACCGAGCAGGAGAATTAGATCTGCCTCATTACGAGCCCCAACATGTGCAATTAACGCGGGCTCTGTGGCAAGCGCCGGCAGATGAACTTTTGAACCCGAGTCATTCGTTGTCTCCGAAGAGCCGCGCAGCACAAAACCAATCGCCACAGCTATACCGAGAGCGATCGCGATAGACGGCATAACGATTAGCCAGAATCGACGGCGCTCGCGCTCTCTCGCGCGCCGCTCACGCCCCGCCTGACGCCGCCCTACCGTGGGCGCGTTTTGGGTGCTCGCTTGCTCTATAAGTGGCTCTGTATCTGGTTCCGTCATTGGGGCTGAGTGTAGAGGCCGTGCTCCTGTATGTAGTGGGCAGTCGGGGCCGGCACTAGCCCATCTATCGGGAGACCTTGCCTAAGACGCTCACGAACCAATGACGAAGAGACATCGAATCGGTCGAGCTTTATATGCTCGACACGCCAGCCATCTCCTGGAGGGAACGCGGACTCTCCCTCACGCTCCACAATAACAATGGTTGCGAGATCACGTGTCTCTTCAAGCCTGCGCCAAGATGGCATATTCACAACCGCGTCTGCACCGAGAATCAAGAAAAACTCTCGACCCTCAAGCGCTAGCGCCTCGAGAGTATCTGCTGTTACCGAGGGCTCAGAGGAGAGGACCTCGATGTCGCTCACCTCGAGACCGTCAATTCCCTCTACAGCGAGTCTCGCCATCTCTAAGCGCGCCTGCGCATCTGCGATCACTTTGCCGCGCTTCTGCCATGGATCACCGGCGGGGATCAGCAGCACTCGATCAAGCTTGAGGGTATTGCGCACCGCTGTTGCTGCGGCGATATGCGCAGAGTGAATCGGGTCAAATGTCCCACCAAGAATTCCAATTCGTTCACTCACCCTTGGGAGGCTACCGGGCCGCCTACCAACACAAGGGCAGCCTCTCGTCTGCAACTAGAAAAATCAGCGCGATCCGCTCATTGGCCTCCCTTCACATACCCGAAACACTCCCGACCCAGAACCCGCTTACGATGAGAGAGTGAGCAGCACAGAGCGCACCCACGCAGAACCAGTCCCGACTCCCACAGCGTCGTCAGACTCCTCGACCGAGCACGTGTTGATTCGCGTATGGCTACCCGATCGCCCTGGAGCACTTGGACTCGTGGCTTCGAGGATAGGTGCGATGCGCGGCGACATTGTCGGCATCGATGTCCTAGAGACAGGAGAGGGCGTTGCGGTAGACGAGTTTGCCGTGAAGATTCCTGATCCAGAGACGATTCCAATCTTGATCCGCGAGATCGAAGAGGTAGACGGCGTATCGGTTGAGGAGGTGCGGAGAGTCGGTGTATTCCCCGACCCGAGAGTTGATGCTCTTAACTCTGCCGCAACCATCTGCGAGGCAACCTCGATCCCAGATCTCTGGCTACGACTAGCAACCCACACAATGCATGAGTTCTTAGCTGACTGGTCCGCCGTAGTTGATGATCAAGAGCTACTCGCATCTTGCGGCGCGCCCCCTGCGCACGCTGTCCTAGATGCATACGTTGCAGGGATCCGATCCTCTGAGCTTGTTACTGCAGGAGCGGCCGGGCCCTCGGATCTAGCTATAGCTGTATTGCCTAACTCCAGTGTCGTCCTGTTACTCGGGCGCGACGGACATACCTTTCGTCAGCGAGAGCGGCTCCAGTTGTTAGCCCTTGCTCGCATCGCAGCCAGCATGGCCCCGCTCCTCTAAAGGCGCTCCCCAAAAACCCCTCACTAGAAACACCTCTAACTCCTTTCCTCTCTGGGAACTACGCGCCGCTACCCTCACTGATATGACAACCGGCGTAGTTGTATTCACTAGGGACCTACGGGTTCACGACCACCCTGCACTCGCTGCAGCGATCCGAGAGCACTCCGCCGTAGTTCCGTTATTCGTATTTGACGACGCGGTAGAGCGCGCTGATTTTCGAGCCGCCAATAGAACTGCATTCATGCTCGAGTCACTAGCCGACCTCGATTCTTCGCTACAGAGCCGTGGTGCAGCGCTCATATATCGCAACGGCAACTGGGCTGAAGAGGTGATCGGGATTGCAGAGGAAGTAGGTGCAACTGCTATTCACCTCTCAGAGGATGTAAGCGGGTTCGCGTCGCGCAGACTCGCTCAACTCACAGAACGCTCTAAACCCTCTGGGATTCGAGTGCAGACGCATCCTGGGGTAATGGTCATCTCTCCTGGGGATGTGCTTCCGTCCGGCGGAGATCACTTCAAAGTGTTCACGCCTTACTATCGAAAGTGGCTTGCGCTTCCTTGGCGAGCTCCGATAGCAGCCCCCAAAGAAATAGCCTCAATACATGGACTCGATGCGCGAAGCATTCCGAAAATAGAGGACCTCTCCACTGGCTCGCTATCACCAAACCGCGCAACCGGCGGCGAGGGCATCGCTCGCAGAGTCTTCGCTAGCTGGAGAGAGAACCACCTCCACGAGTACGAATCAATCCATAACGACCTTCCGGGTGACTCCACATCGCATCTAGCGCCTTACATACATTTTGGGTGCCTCTCCCCTCTCGAACTTGCAGCTTCGGCATTGGGGCGAGACGGAGCAGAGGCATGGGTTCGACAACTCTGCTGGCGAGACTTCTACCACCAGGCTCTAGCAGCGCGACCCGATGCATCGTGGGCGGATTTCAAGCATCGCGGTGATCACTGGATCGACGACCCCGCTGCACTTCAGGCTTGGAAGGAAGGACGCACGGGGTTCCCTGTAGTTGATGCCGGCATGCGCCAACTAAAGGAAGAAGGATTCATGCATAACCGCACTCGCATGATTGTCGCTTCATTCTTAACCAAGGACCTAGGCATCGACTGGCGCCACGGTGCACGCCACTTCCTCGAGTGGCTGACCGATGGAGACATCGCAAACAACAATCTCAACTGGCAATGGACAGCAGGCACCGGCACCGATACAAATCCGAATCGCATATTTAACCCTACGGTTCAGGGTCAGCGATTCGACCCAAAGGGCGAGTATGTCCGGCGCTACGTGAAAGAATTAGCAAGCATCGAGGATGGTTCGATACATACACTCGGACCTCTGGAGCGTGCAGCACTCGGGTACCCCGACCCGATAGTGGACCACCATGAGGCGATAGCCGAGTATCGGTTACGCAGAGCTTAAAGACGCTCACATTTTGAGAGCGTTAAGTATCTTGGGGAGGATCTTCATGAGTCTCTTCGGAGGAGTCACGCCAAGGAATGCACGTGGCGTGAGACTTCGCTCTATTCTCTAGCGATGGTTGAGATTCGCGAGGCAGAGACCGCCGAGATTAAGTCAGTCGCAGCAACGATGGCGCGCGCTTTTGACGACTCTCCTGTTACTCAGTGGATCATGCCCACCGACCGACTCCGCCCGATTGCTCTTCGAGCCTTTTTTGGAGCGGCTGCAAAGGACGCTCACCGACACGGCAAGGTCTGGGTAGCCATTGAGGCTGGAGCAGTAATTGGAGCATCAGTCTGGTTACCACCCCGGCTCTACCCACCTACCCCTAAGAGAGAGCGGGCGACGTTATTTCCAATCATTCGCCTCGCACCTATTGCCCCTCTTGCTCTGCTGCGCGCCCTCAAGTATCAAAACGGCGTTGGGCGCAGGCACTTTAAGGACGAGCACTGGTACTTAGGAACCCTCGGGGTTGAGCCAGCATTTCAGGGACGCGGCATTGGAGGATTGCTCATACAACCCGGCATCGCTAGCGCCGAGGAGGAGGGAATGCCCTGCTACCTAGAGACGGAGAAGATTCGCAATCTCCCCTTCTACGGTCGGTATGGCTTCAAGGTGACCGAGGAGTTCATCCCAACCCCAGACGGCCCACCTATCTGGGCGATGACACGAAACGCGTAAGGTGCTATCAGTTAGACCTCAAAACTCGAGGATACAAATGTCTCGAGTTGGCGAAGGTTGCGGCACTCGAATACTCCATCGCAGTAAATGCCGTAATCGCCAACAACAGAGTCTCCGGTATTCCAATAACCGCGCGGCTCGGGGTTTAACCAGAACAACTTTCGAGATCGCTCACGAATCTCCTTGAGTACCGTTGCTTGGGTCGCGTGGTAATTATTACGAGCATCTCCAAGGATGATCACCGTTGTCTTCTTCGTGATCTCGCTCATATGGCGCTGACCGAATATCTCGAATGCATGGCCGTAATCGGAGTGGCCGTCTACCCAGATCACGTCGGCCTCACTGTTCACTCTCTGAACCGCCTCAGTAATCTCATCTGATTCCTCGAAGAAGCGTGTTACCTCATCGATACCGTCGATGAAGACCCAGGAGCGCACCTTCGAGAACTGCCCAGCCATCGCGTAAACAAACTGGAGCGTGAAGCGAGCAAAGGACGCTACAGATCCAGATATATCTGCAATAACCATGATCTCAGGCTTGGATGGCCTCGGGTTGCGAAACTTCGGCTCTAGAGGAACTCCCCCATAAGAGAGCGAGTGGCGCACTGTCCTACGAAAATCAAGTTGCCCTCGACGACGACGCTTGCGCCGTTGAGCAAGGCGTGCTGCAAGTGCGCGCGTTAGAGGTTCAATGGCGCGCTGCAACTGAAGCATCTCTTCGCGCGATGCGTGCATGAACTCGACATCCTCTGGGAGAGGCTTGCGGAGAGTGCGCGCCATCGCCTCGACGCCGCGATCCGCAATAAGGCGCCTGCGGATCTCCTCCTCAACCATTTCCTTAAATTTCTTGATCTTCATCTTGTGGTCATCAGAGGC
>JBAWWI010000095.1:0-7872 GCA_037146835.1 Actinomycetes bacterium
CGATGCTGATCAATTTGGTCGCCGAGCATCAGTTCCCAGTCGAGAACTTCGTTACCCATGGGTTTGGTTTCGACCAGATGATCGAGGCTTGCGACGTATTCGCCAACGCTTCTCAACATAATGCGCTGAAGGTACTGATTCGCTAGTTAATTAGAGGACCATGAGAGCGCGTGACCCTGTCACTTAAACCAACGCGCGGTTTATTGCCCAAACTGCAATCATGCCAGTCCTGATCCGAAGAGCAACTGAGAAAGGCTGTCGCCTAGCCAGTTTTGGTAGGTCTCGGGCGACCAACCGCATTCATCGACTAGGTCAAGATAGGGCTGATGCCCGTTGAAGGTCCAGAGAAGATCTATGGCCTGTTCAGTGGTGACTCCATTGGACAGTGGCGAGTGTTGAACCGCTGCGTTGACAACTCCAGCAGCACCGAAGCGGCGTCGCTCTCTCGAAACCTGCCAGAGTTCAGTGAGTTCGGGTTCTACCGCGGCCGCGGAGTCCAGCACACGGAACAGGTGCGCTGAGCGTTCTTGGATGACGCGGACTGCTGCGGCATAGGCTCGAAGGGTCGCCGGGCCGGTCGTGGCATCCCAGACGGGGCGCATCCATGGGCGCTCGTTCACAGGCACCGGCTCGTCGTCGCCGGCGATTGCGATGTCGATTGCCGAGGCAAGGATGGCGCGTTTGGTCTCGAACGTGGCGTACAGGGTCTGCACCGCAACTTCACCTCGCTTCGCTATCTCAACCATCGTGGTTGCTGGATAGCCATCGGCCACGAAGCAATGAATTGCTGCGCTAACAACGCGCTGGCGAGTCTGCCGGGCACGCTCTGAGCGCTTTGGAAACCGATTGATTTCTTCCTTCACTCTATTGACTATAGTCTCACTCTATGAATAGACTGACACTCTATTCAACTGCCGTAAACCTGCGATGAAAGGGTTCTCATGCTTCAATTCGATACTCTCCCCGTCGATAACCGCCTGCGGTGGTTCTTGGGTTCGTTGAACCGGATTCTCTTTGATGCTGCCGACACCGACGGCGCCTTCGGCCTAATGGAGCAATGGACTGGAGCGGGATTCTCGCCGCCCCGCCACGTCCACCACCGCGAGGACTCAGCGATCATCGTCCTTGACGGCGAGCTGCTGGTGCAGCGTGGAGAAGAGGAATTCGTAGTTTCGAAGGGGCAGACGGTGTTCCTGCCTCGCGGAGTACCGCACACATTCTTGGTCACGAGCAGCGATGCGCATTTCTACGAACTCGTCACGCCCGGCGGATTCGAGGGATTTCACATAGACGCATCGGACCCTGCTCCCTCCGCCACGCTGCCGCCTGCCGCCCCACCGGACGTGCCTCGTCTCGTCGACGCACTCGTGACCTACGGTGCAGCGATCGTTGGCCCCCCGATGGGCCACGACTGAGTAGGTAACTTCCCCACCAAGTTGGCCGACGCGAGAGCTACTCTGCACTCCGGTTTCCGTCGGGCATGGCCGGTTCGTTGCCGGAAGTTTCACTGACCCAGTCACAGAGATGTTGGCGTCGTTCAGGCGTCTCCGCCTTCTTCGTCCCTGGGATTTTGTGTGTGCTTCGGGGTCGCCGGTCGAGCCAGAAGCCGCCGTTCGATTCCAGCGGGGACTCATCGGCTGCGAGCCATACCAACGTGTCGGCTCCCTGATCGGCCGAGCGCAAGAGTGGCCCCATGACCTTCGAGAAAATTGGCAATGATGCGTCTACCCCTGGGGTGGATGCCCAGCCAGGGTGCAACGCGTGGAAGTGGATCCCGCTAGTCCCAAATCGCTCGGCCCACATCTCGTTGAGTACCACCTGCGCTCGCTTCGCACGCGCATACTGCTCGGTACCGCGGTAATCCGCTTCGGACATCTGGAGCCCAGAGACGGTCAACGCGGATGAGTACATTCCTCCAGACGACATCGTCAGCACCCGAGACTGTGGTGTTGTGGCGAGTCTCTCAAGGAGCAGACTCGTCAACAGGAAGGGCCCGACCACCTGACTCGCAACCGTGGCCTCGGTACCGTCGGGTGCGGTGCGTCGATCCGCGGTTAGGGCACCGGCATTGTGAATCAGCACGTCGAGTCGATCGTGCTCCGCGAGCACTCGAAGCGCCAGAGCCGTCACTTGCTCGTAGTCGCCCATGTCGGCCGCAACTTGGGTCACGTTCGGATTGCCAGACGACTCGATGATCGCTGCGACGGCCTGATCATTACGATCGGCATCGCGCCCGACGAGCACAAGTGTTGCACCACACTCGGCGAGTTGCATTGCTGCAGCCTTCCCGATTCCGGAGGTTGCACCAGTGAGGACGATTACCCGTCCCGCAAGGTCATACTCTCCGAGTGGTTGCCAATCGTCGAGCCGAGCCCGGACTGCGTAGCCGATCCGCGTAAAACTCGTGACTACTGGCGCTTCGATGAGAGCGTCGACAATGTTGCGAACGGTCATCGAGATTGCTCCGGGAGTCGCTCGCCCTCGAGCACTCGAATCAATCCAGCGGCTGCTCGATCTCCGATGCGCCCAAATGTCAGGCGAAGGATCGGATCGGCAAGACCGAGCGGCCCGTTGAGCTTGAGCTCGGCGTCGTAGGTCACGATCGACCCCGTGCCTTCACCCTCAACTGTGATCGTGTCGAGCGAAGTGAGGAATCGTGTCTCAGCGCGCGCGACGATCGAGTTCGGGGGTTCGAACTGTGTTGTGCGATAACGAAGCGGCGCGGGGAGTCCCTTCACCGTAACGTCGTATACCGCACTCGGCCCTGGACCCTCTCCCTCCGACTGCTCGACCCGAGTCACGCCAGGATCCCATTCGGCAAAGTTTGAAAGGTTCGCCATGTAGGCGAAGGCCTCGGCTGGAGACTTCGGTGAACGCACACGAACCAGATATCGAGCCATATGACATTTCTACCCCATGCCCGCCTGAAGTATTCGGCGCGGGTTTCGACCCTCGGAAGCGCAGCGCTACTGACCGGGCCAAACCTCATATTCCTTACAAATATTCCTGACAATGAGTGGGCGATGCGGGACTCGAACCCACGACCTCTGCCGTGTGAAGGCAGCGCTCTAACCAACTGAGCCAATCGCCCGAGAGGTGCAGACTACAACGCACCGCGCAACTCTTCGGTCTGGAGACTACGCTCCCGCCCTGCGCAGCGACTTAACGCGCACAATGTCTTGGAGGCGCTAATGGCAACTTATGAAGAGGTCAAGCAGGGTTTCTCGATGCCTCTCGATGAGGCGATGGAGACGCAGAGAGCTGTGCGGCGCCTTAAACAGGACCCCATCGATGATGAGACCCTCCTCTCGATTCTGCGCCTGGCAACCAAGGCCCCGACCGGTGGAAACGCCCAGGGCTGGGAGTTCATCGCGGTTCGAGACCCAGATGTAAAACACGCCATCGCTCGCCTCAATCGCATGTCATGGTCGCTTGCCCGAAGGATGTACGCAAAGAAGGTCAACGGAGACCAGAAGGCAGCCCGGATGCTTGAGGCTGTCCAGTGGCAGGCAGACCACTTCGAGGACTCCCCCATCATCATCGTTGCCTGTCTACATGGGCGCGCGTTCCTAACCCCCATGAGCAGAAGCTCCTTTTACGGTTCGATCTACCCAGCGGTTCAGAACCTCCTCCTAGCCGCAAGGTCAATTGGGCTAGGGGCTGCACTGACAACGCTCCCCCTATGGTCCCAGACCCTCGCCCGCAGAACCCTCAACCTGCCTCGCGGAATTACTCCGGTAGCGGTAATCCCCTTAGGGTGGCCGGTGCGTGGAGGCTACGGTCCGAATACCCGAAAGCCCCTCGAGGAGGTCCTACACCTTGACCACTATGGGAACCGAGTATTCTTAGAGGCGTAGTTCTCAGAAGGGCCCCTATTGATGGTCATTGAATTGACGGTCATTGATAGGAGCGAGAACCCAGGTAACCACAAGAACTCAGGTAGCCAACCAGCTTTGGGCAGCCAAAACCGTAGGCATACCTAAGCAATTGTGAGGTCTATTCGGCACTACCCCTCTTCATGAGGGATAATCGGAAACTTGCGGCCCACTGATTGGGCCCGACGAGGTCAGGTGAACAAATGGCCAGAAAAGGGCGAGCGCGCAGATTTAGAGAAGCGCGCGAGATGAAACAAGGTTTTGATGACGGGCTTTTTCGCGACGACGGGCGAACTCTCGCGGATGTCGGAGATGAAGATGCCGGCGTTGTCTATCTCGAGGATGAAGATGATCGCGGCGAACCCGAGCCTTGGGACCCCGACGAGATCAACGCTTTGCGCGACTGATTCTTTCTAAGCAAGGCGTGGATCTAGAGCGTCAGGATTGATCCCAAACTCTTCAATCGCACTCAGAACGATGCTCGGATCTAGACCGAAACCATCAGCAAGGGCAGAGAGCACTGCTACAACCTGATGCTGCGCGTCTACCTCGAAGTGCCTGCGTAACTCATCACGCGTATCCGAGTGCCCAAAACCGTCAGTCCCCAAAGAGATGAAATGCCGTGGGATCCAGCGTGCAATTTGGTCGGAAACGCTATGCATCCAATCGGAGACAGCTACCACCGGCCCTTCACCACTCGCTAGGCATTGAGCTACGAATGGAGTCCGGCGAGCGTCACCTGGATGGAGCCGGTTCCAGCGATCAATCTCGAGAGCATCATCGCGAAGCGCCTTCCATGAAGTTGCGCTCCAAACATCAGCATCAACTCCATACTTATCGCGAAGTATCTCGCTAGCTAGCAGTGCGTTTGGAACAGCGGATCCGCTAGCTACGATCGTTGCAGTAAACGTTTTTGATGCGTCAGAAGAGTTAGGAGGTGCCGCAATAGATGGAGCGAGACAGTAGAGCCCGTTGATGATCCCATCCTCAACGCCAGCGGGTTGTGCTGGCATGAGAATGTTCTCGTTGTACAGGGTTAAATAATAGAAACAATCCTCCTGGGCCTCTCCATACATACGACTGATTCCGTCACGCACAATTACAGCGGTTTCATAAGCAAAAGCGGGGTCGTATGCCCTGCAGTTTGGAAAAGTAGATGCTAAAAGCTGGCTCTGCCCATCGCAGTGCTGCAGACCCTCACCCTCAAGTGTCGTGCGGCCAGCGGTTGCACCGAGCATGAAACCCCGCCCGAGTTGATCGCTAAAAGCCCAGACCAGATCGGCAACGCGCTGAAAACCAAACATCGAGTAAAAACTAAAGAACGGAATCATCGGCGTGCCGTGAGTTGCGTATGAGGTTCCCGCAGCAGTGAACATGGCGATCGCTCCTGCTTCGTTTATACCCTCCTCAAGTATCTGCCCATCGGTGGCTTCGCGATAAGAGAGGAGGAGACTCGCATCAACTGGTTCATACTTCTGACCAAATGGTGCATGAATCTTGAACTCGCGGAAGAGCGCATCCATCCCAAAGGTGCGTGCCTCATCTGGGATAACCGGAACTATGCGATCTCCAATCCCGGGGTCAGATAGAAGCCTTCGGAGCAGGCGAGTAAACGCTGTGGTGGTACTTGCCGCAGAACCTTCTGGTGAGCCCTGCCTGAACTCCTTGAACACTTCTTCATCAGGCATGGCGAGCGGAACTGATACTGATCGTCGCTGAGGAATCCAGCCACCGAGAGCGCTGCGCTTCTCTGCAAGGTATTCATACTCATCGCTCCCCTTCTCAAAGCGAAAGTACGGAGCTAAGCCGTCGACGAATTCACTATCCGGAACCGGGATAGCTAGGCGATCGCGCAGCGCAAAGAGATCGACCTTGGAGAGTTTCTTGATCTGATGTGTTGCGTTACGTCCCTCCACGTTGTCTCCTAGCGCCCAACCTTTAACTGTTTTTGCGAGCACAACCGTAGGCTTGCCACTCAGTTCCATCGCTCGAACATAAGCATTAAAAATCTTGTCAAAATCATGCCCACCGCGTGGAAGGCGCTCTAGATCTCCATCACTTAGATTCGCGACTAAAGATAGAAGTCGTGGATCGGAGCCAAAGAAGTGCTCCCGGATGTATGAACCTGCCTCCACGGAATAGCGTTGAAACTCTCCATCAGGAACTTCGTTCATGCGGTTGACGAGCACTCCATCGGAGTCCTGCGCGAGCAATGGATCCCAACCAGATCCCCATATCGCCTTTACGACACTCCAACCAGCCCCTGAGTACAGAGACTCAAACTCCTGGATAACTTTCGAGTTTCCCCTCACTGGTCCGTCGAGACGCTGAAGGTTGCAGTTCACAACAAAGATCAGATTCTCTAAACGCTCACGCCCTGCGATTGCAACTGCGGCCAACGACTCAGGTTCATCCATCTCGCCGTCGCCGACGAAGCACCACACTCGTGCGTCAGATACGTCGATGATTCCACGTTGAGATAGATAACGATTAAAGCGTGCCTGCGCAACAGCATTCAACGGGCCTAACCCCATTGAGACAGTTGGGAACTGCCAAAAATCTGGCATGCGACGCGGGTGCGGATAGGAAGCGAGTCCCGAGCCGGAGACCTGCCGTCTGAAACCATCAAGCCGCTCCGCCGTGAGGCGGTGCTCTAAGAATGCTCGTGCATAGATCCCTGGAGAAGCGTGCCCCTGAAAAAATACTTGGTCGCCGCCGCCAATTGCATTGGCTCCTCGGAAGAAATGGTTAAATCCGACTTCGTAGAGCGATGCTGCAGAAGCGTAGGTGCTGAGATGACCGCCGATGCCATTAAACCTGTGGTTGGCGCGATCAACCATAGCCACAGCGTTCCATCGCACTGCTGCACGGATACTGCGCTCGATGACAAGGTCCCCTGGATAGACAGATTGGGAATCAGCGGGGATCGTATTGACGTAGGGAGTAGTCAGCGACCCCCCGATACCGACGCCCAAATTCCGTGCACGCTCAAGGAGACGTAACAGTACATATCGGGCACGTTCGATCCCCTGCGAGCTGATCACGGTATCTAGGGACTCAAGCCACTCAAGAGTCTCTACCGGATCGTTGTCAGGTAACTGATGGATAAACCCTTCGTGCGCCATAGATGCCCCTAGGCCCAAGGTCGGCCGTGACCTTGGAGTAAATAGAGAAGGGGTCTAAGCCTCTTTGGCTAAGACCCCAACTCCTATCGAAATACTGAAAATAGTCCGTTGGGACCATTGCAGGTGGGCGATAGAGGACTCGAACCTCCGACCCCTTCCGTGTCGAGGAAGTGCTCTAACCACTGAGCTAATCGCCCGCAAGGTGCACACGATAGCGCAGGCAGCCTCAACTCTTGGGCCTGTGATCGCTCAGAGGTTTAGGGAGAAGCAGGTACTAGTCCCCATAAATCACTAAACCTTGGAGGCAAGGAGGCCGATGGATAGAAGGTCAGACAGCAATAGCAAGCTAGGCACAGAGCACTGAATAAGTACGAACACTCCTATTAGGCAAAATCTCGCTCAGCGGAAAGTCCAAAAATGCCCTACTCCCAGCACTTCGATAAGAAGCATGATGGCTCCTACCGGGGCGCGGACAGGCGC
This sequence comes from Actinomycetes bacterium, assembly GCA_037146835.1. Lineage (GTDB taxonomy): Bacteria > Actinomycetota > Acidimicrobiia > IMCC26256 > IMCC26256 > IMCC26256. Next base: position 7,481 of record JBAWWI010000095.1, read on the forward strand.
AACTCAATGGCCGATTTCCCTGATTTCGATATCCGACTCTCCCTTCTCGTGATCGCTCTTATAGGCGCTATCTCGGCGGCAATCAACGTTTACTTTCCTGGTTTTCTCTACGAAACCCTCCAGCGTGAAACGCTCTACGTGCTCTCAATCATTGCGTTAGCCGTTGCCGGCATGCTCTCCATCATTCGCTGGCGCTTAGACGGTATGGCACGCTCCTTTTGGTATGGCCTGGCTTCTATCGTCGGAATAGTTCCGCTATTGGGTATCGGGGCTAACGAGCGAACCTCGCTCTCCCTGCTCTTAGGGACCGTTGCAGTAACCGCCGTACTCTCAATCTGGGCATTGAGAAGCCCCGTGGTTGATGTCTCCCCAAATTATCGATGGAGGCCCCC
>JBAWWI010000096.1:0-7809 GCA_037146835.1 Actinomycetes bacterium
GGATCGGCTCGGAACGCAGGATCCGTCGGGTTCCAGCTATTTGCGTCTAGGAGTTGTGGCATTTGAAGAACATTACGATGAAAACTCGAAAGCATGCTTTTGGGGAGGTCTCGATGAGCTCTCGGAGCGGAATCGGTCAGTGGGGTCGTTTGTTTTGCCGAGGCGGGTGAGGAGCTCGGTCTGATGCGATTGCCTGGGCTTTTGGCTAAATACGGTATTTATTATTGGCTCTATATCTTCCTGATTCAGCCTCAATAAATAGGAAATATGTAGATTTTCAGCGCTGCTGGTTCGCTGGTGGGAGTCGAGGCGATTGGCGGTTTCTCGTTTAAGCGGTCAGAATAGAGCCCTATGAAGATTGAATCGCGTGACTCCGTCTCCCTAAAGCCGGTTGAACTCGATGAGTTCAGCCAACTGCTTGTACAGGTTGGACTTGCCGGAATGGACGAGCACCTTGAGTCGCAGGTGGAGAAATTTCCACTAATCGTGCTCGCAGCGATCGAGGACGAGCAACATGGGTTCCTCTTCGGGTCCCTTGAGCGAGTTGGTGGGACCCCGTGCATCCTTTGGGGCCTAGGTGCAATTCGCAAGGGCAAGACCAGCGGTACCACCCTCAAGGGTTTGGTCGCTGAGCTCTACCGACGGGCTGCAATCTCCTTCCCGGATGAGGATGTTCTCATTGCAGGTCGCATTGCTCACCCAGCCACATACAGCCTCTTCGCTCAACTAGATGACGTTGTTCCTCGCCCGAACTACAAGGCAACCGGCGAGGAGCGCGCTTGGGGGCGTCGCCTAGCGAAACGTTTCTCTTGCGACACCCGCTATGACGAGCACGCTTTTCGCGTCAAGCCCGGAAAAGTTCCTGAGCCAGTTCTCGATGCAAGCACCGTCAAAGGTGGCGGCAAGGCCGCCGTTGAACTTGTCGGAGAGTGCAGCCCAAGTGGCGGCGAGGCAATCATCGTTTTCGGCTGGGTCTCAGCAGACGCTCTTGCCGGAGGATTCGGTCTTCTCGCCTGAGGCGTTCCGAGAGTTTCTAGTTTTCCTTGCGGTTAGCTAGCACCAAATCGATCTCACGATTCAAAGAGTCTCTATCAGTAACCGGCATTCTGCAGGTGTTGGATTCGCAGACGAATGCGGTTCCTCGAGAGTTGCCTTCGGTGCGCCCCTCTAACAGTGGGGATAGGTGCGCATCTGATTCGCTTCGCGCCCAGAGAAACGCGCTTGATGGAATCACTCGGCTAGCTGCAACCTGGACTAGCTCTGAGGCATCTCCAATGAAAGCAATCTCAACTGCCGGAGTGGTTGCCCTCTCAATGGCGCCCAATGCAAACGCAAACGCAGTCGGGTGCGCGTAGGCGTCAACAACAACAAGGCGAAGGGTACTTATAGCAGTCTCTCGATATTTCTCGACACCTGTTAGGTCGGCGAGGCGAAGGAGCGCGTCGGCTGCAAGCGAATTCGCTGCCGGTGTTGCATTGTCCTGAAGATCGAGTGTGCGAGCAACTAGACGTTCTTGATCTGTACCAGTTGTGTAGAAGCCGCCCTCATCGCGCCCGAACAATTCAATCAGATCATCTGCGACCCAGATCGCTTCGGTAAGCCAGTTGGCGTCGTCGAGCTCTGCGAGTGAGATGAGGGCACCTAACAGAGCTGCGTAGTCCTCTGCATATGCCGGAAGGTGGGCACGCCCGTTCTGCCAAGATCTAAGTAGGCGACCTTCAACACTGCGCATCGCGCTTAGAAGGAACCGAGCATTAGATGTAGCCGCATCCATCCAGTCTTGGCGCCCTAATGCAGCGGCCGACTCTACGAGTGACCTGAGGAACCATGCGTTCCAAGCCAAAAGAACCTTGTCATCGAGCCCGGGCCTTACGCGCTTAGCGCGATACTCGAGGAGCAGTGGGAGAGCAGCAGTCACTGCCTCTGGTCGCTCTGATCTCGGACGCGAATTAGCAAGGATCGTGCCTGAGTAAGCAGTGTGGGGATCTGTGAAATTCCCAGCGTCTGTTACTTGAAACCAGTCAATTATTTCTTGAGCAACTGAGGAGTCCGCACAGGCTTCATGAATCTGTGTTGGGCTCCACAGGTAGAACTTGCCCTCAATTCCCTCGGAGTCTGCATCCTCCGCCGATGCCCAACCTGCATCCGGAGTCGCGAGGTCGCGCAGAACGTAAGCAATTGTTTCTTCGACTACCTGACGATAGGAGTTGTTACCTGTCAAACAGAAAGCTCGCAGGTATGCCCCGAGTAAAAGAGCCTGGTCGTAGAGCATCTTCTCAAAGTGTGGAACTAGCCATTTGTCGTCTGTGGAGTAGCGAGCGAAACCGCCACCTAGGTGGTCGTAGATTCCACCGTCAGCCATGCGATCGAGTGAAGTAGTTGCCATCTCGAGAGCGGATTCATTCTCCGTATTGGCGTGGAGTCGAAGCAGAAGGTCAATTGTCATCGCCTGCGGAAATTTCGGAGCGCGCCCGAATCCGCCGAGTCTCGAATCAAAGAGACTCGTGATTGGTGCGAGAACTTCCATCGGCAGGTGATCTGTAAGCGAAGCAGCGCCCTCGGGCGGAGTAGCTGAGCGCTGTATCAATTCACGGAGCTGTTCGCCTTGCTCGGCGAGGTTCTCCCTATCGGTCGTCCATGCATTGCTAATCGCATGCATCACCCTTGTGAAAGAAGACATTCCATGGCGATCCTCGGGTGGAAAATATGTTCCACCGTAGAACGGCACACCCTCGGCGGTCATGAAGACTGTCATTGGCCAGCCGCCTCGCCCAGTCATTGCTTGCACTGCGGTCATATATACAGCATCAACGTCTGGTCGCTCCTCGCGATCGACCTTCACGTTGATGAAGAGGTCGTTCATTACCGCTGCAGTCTCAGGGTGTTCAAAGGACTCGTGTGCCATAACGTGGCACCAGTGGCATGCGGAGTACCCCACTGAGAGCAGAATAGGAAGATCAAGCGAGCGCGCTGCAGCGAATGCCTCTTCACCCCATGGATACCAATCGACTGGATTATCGGCATGCTGGCGAAGATACGGAGAGGTCTCGTGGGCTAGTCGGTTCATGTAAGTCCTTGGTTAGCGGCGAGGGCAACAAGCGCAAATTCTTTGGCCCATCTGTAATCGGGTTTTCCAGATGGAGAACGATGAATCGCCGGGGCGGTAAAAATACTCCTGGGGATTTTGTAGCCAGCTAAGTGGCTACGCAGATGAGCGTTAATTTCAGCAACGTCCAGATTCACTCCGCTACGAAGGTGAATAACTGCAACAACGCGTTCTCCCCATTTTTCGTCAGGGAGTCCGACAACAAGCGCATCGAAGACGCCGGCGTGTGCTTTAAGCGCAGACTCGACCTCTTCTGGGTAGACCTTCTCGCCGCCTGTGTTGATGGAGACTGATCCGCGACCCAAAAGTGTGATGAGGCCGTCTTCCTCTACAACCGCGTGGTCACCGGGAACCGACCACCTCACCCCGTCAATGATCGGAAAAGTTGCAGCCGATTTTACTGGATCACCTAAATATCCGATCGGAACATGCCCTCGGCGTGCGAGCAGACCGACGACCCCAACCTCGGCGGGCAGGAATTCTTCCGTGAGTACCATCGTCTGGGAATTCACTCGAAATCTTGGTCTAGCACTTGGCTCACTCCCTGCAACGGTAACTGAACGGCCTTGGCCTCCGGTCTCCGATGCTCCATAGCCGTCGATGATCATCGTGCCTGGGAGTCTGTCGGTGAGTGCTGTTTTCACTGCCGGCGAGAGGATTGCTCCGCCTGAGAGTATGACGGTGCAGCAGGAAACCGCGTCTGCCTCTACGTCGTTATTGAGTGCTTCGACGAGAGGGCGAGCAAATGCGTCGCCAACAATTACAAGGAGGTTCACCTTCTCTTGAGCAATCAAACTCCAGAGAGTTGATGGGTGGAACGCACGATCCTTCGAGATAATGACAGTGCCTCCCGAGAAGAGTGTCGTGAAGGCAATCCAGTGAGCAGTGCCATGCATGAAAGGGCAGGCTGGAAGGCAGCGCAGTCGACCGTTCTTTGCCTTATCGGCTATCTCCTCCGGAGTTGTAACGCTGCGCCCATCGAAATCGCCCCCGCCGAAGGCACCGAAGAAGATGTCTTCGTGTCTCCACATGACGCCTTTGGGCATTCCAGTGGTGCCACCTGTGTAGAGGATGTAGAGGTCATCTGCAGAGCGAGGAGCAAAATCCCTCACAGGCGAGGACGTACTCAGGGCCGATTCGTATTCAATGGCACCAAGGTTCTCGAGTAGCCCGTCATCAGGATGTTCATCCTCTACAAAGATAAAGGAGGTCGCTGGAATCCGGTCTTCGATGGAGTGAATCTTCGAGGCGAAACTAGCGTGGAAAATAACTGCCACAGCTCCAGAGTCATTGAGAAGGTAGGAGAGCTCCTCCTCGACGTAGCGGTAGTTGACATTTACAGGGACAGCCCTAATTTTGAATGCTGCGATCATTGCTTCTAGGTACTCATTGCCGTTGAATAAATAGAGAGCCACTCGGTCTCCCGGCTGAACTCCTCTCTCTAGAAGGTGATGCGCGAGCCGGTTGATGCGATTCTCGGCATCGCTATAGGTAAGGCGAAGCGCTCCAAATATGAAGGCTTCGCGTTCGGGAACCGTGTCAGCTACACATTCCCAGAGATCGGCGAGGTTGTATTCCATCGTGGGTGTCAGCTATCTGTGAGTGACTTCGCTTGGTGGACTGGTTCGACTCAACGAAACCAGAGGCGCTGATAATCGCGACTCATCGGATGCAACAGAAGTGCAACTAACAGCGCATCGAACATGAAGTTCATAATCTGTGGAAATCCAAATACTCTTAGCTGGTAGAAAAGAACCAGTAGCCCAACCTGAAGGATTGCCGCCCCGACCGCTACTACATAACCCCAGCGTTTTTCGTTAGCTATCCCATAGCCGCCAATTAGCAGACCGATAGCTATGAGCATGAGCAAGCCAGCTCCGGCACCATAGAGAAGTCCGAAACCGCCATCTATGTAGCAGAGCATCGTTGCTCCGTAGAGAGTCTGCGGCTGCGATTGATTTAGGAAGCGGTTACCGTTCATAACTCTCCGTTCATAATTCTTTTCTCTTAGATCTGTATCTAGAGTGTGGAGTCTGACTCCGGGCGGGGGCTTATCGCTACACGGGAGCGCAGTTGTCCGCATGCGCCGTCGATATCAGTTCCCCGATTGCGGCGAATCGTGGCTGTGATTCCAAGCATTCTTAGTCGGGCGGCAAAATCGAGGATCCGAACCGTAGAGGATCCTCTAGTAGCAAATCCCTCAGTTGGATTCAGTGGAATCAAATTTACGTGCGCCCCTAGCGACCCGAGGGGTAGTAGACGTTTAGCGAGTGCGTTGGCGTGGTAGTCGGTGTCGTTAACATCGGCGATACAGGCATACTCGAAGGTGACTCGCCTTCCTTTGCTAGCTGCAAATTCGCCAGCAGCGTCGAGAATCTCAGCTATCGGGTAGCGATTGTTTAACGGAACCATCGTCGAGCGGAGATCGTCGTCAGGTGCATGTAGCGAGACGGCAAGGGTCACCGGAATATCCTCTGCGGCGAGTCTGCGGATACCAGGCACCACCCCAACAGTTGAGACTGTGATGTGGCGCGCTGAGAGCCCTAGGTCGGCGTGGAGGCGCTCGACTGCTCCCCATGTCTCGTCGTAATTTGCGAGTGGTTCACCCATGCCCATGAAGACCACGTTTGAGACTCGGCGGGTAGATGCTTGTGCAGCGCGCAGCACTTGCTCGAGAATCTCGGCACGGGTTAGGTGGCGCTCGAAACCAGCCTGGCCTGTTGCACAGAATGTGCAGCCCATCGCACAACCTGCCTGAGACGAGACGCATACAGTTGCGCGACTCGGGTACTCCATCAGCACAGTCTCAATCTGTGCACCATCTTTACGCGCTTGCCAAAGCCACTTTCGAGTGAGGCCATCTGCGCTGACTTCCTCGGTGGTCATATCTAGCGAGAGGGGGAGTCTCTCTTCGAGGGTGTCTCTGAGAGTCTGCGGAAGGTTTGTTGCGGACTCGAGGGCAATGCGGGTGCTCCAGAGCGCTTCGTATATTTGTTTCGCCCTATAACCAGGAAGTTTTAGCTTCTCAATAAGGTTTGAGAGGTCTTTCTCCGTCGCGCTGTAACGCGGGTAAACGCTCATTAAAGACTCCGAGTCCAGGATTGATCTTCTCTTACTTGACTAAATCCAAGTTTTCCATAGGTCTTCAGTGCGGTGTCGTTGGAGGCATCAACGTAGAGCATTCCAATCTCCGAACGATGCTTATTCTCTAAGTGAGCGAGCCCCTGCGAGCAGAGAGCAGAGCCAATTCCTCGTCCAACGAACTCAGGGTTGACTGCGATGACGTAGATCTCACCAATTGGAGGCCTTGCTGTCTCGATGCTTGTCTTGGTCCAGCAGAATCCAACGAAAAGACCATCGAGGTGAGCCACTAATAGATCGTCATTCCTGAACCACGCTTCCGCGCGCCGATCCGCAAATTTCTCGACACTCCAGCCACCCTGCTCTGGATGACCATCGAAGCTGAGATTGTTCGTCTCTATCCACGCCTGCGTATCGCGCTCTTCATCGAACGCGCTCAAGGTAACTCCGCTTGGAAGACTCAGTGCCTCGACGGGTAGCGCCACCTCCAGCCGGAGCAGGCGCCTTGCCTCAATAAAACCATTGGTTGAGAGCAATTGCGAGATGGCCAAAGATGTGGCTTCGGCAGAGTTCAATACCCATGCCGTCATCTGATCAGCTCCGAGAGCTGCGATCTTCCCCAAGGCTTCAGAGAGCGGAGGTAGGTGTCCGGGGAGCGCAGCAAGACCGAGGCTCCAATATCCGTTCGTCTCTGACGCGTATACCGCAGCTAGGGGCATGTTCTGTTCAAGAGTAAGTGCAGCAAAGGAGCCATTACCGGGAGAGACAAGGTCGCGCCATACTCCCTCGCCGAAAGGAGCCCAAGTGGTGGCCGCACACACAGCAGCATCAAGCTGCATCAGCGCATCGCGGACGCCGGAGTCGACCGTATCGGGCAAGAGTGTGGTTGGCACAGGGCCGAGGGTAGCGTGCGGGCATGGCACTTCCCCGCGGCGCACAGAATCGAGCATCAATTGTGCTTGAGAGACTTGGGCAGGAGTACCTCGGAGCCGAGTGCGAGCTCATCCATGACTCCGCCTTCCAGCTGCTCACGGCCACGATTCTCTCGGCCCAATGTACCGACGTAATGGTCAACTCAGTTACACCTGCACTCTTCGCCAGATTCCCTACCGCAGAAGACCTCGCTGTCGCCGATCCTGAGGAGGTTGAGCGCCTGGTGCACTCAACCGGTTTCTATCGTCAGAAGGCTAAGAACATCGTCGCAATGGCACAGGATCTAGTTGACCATCACGCAGGTGAGGTGCCTACAGAACTGGCTGACCTTGTGAAACTCCCAGGGGTCGGGCGCAAGACCGGCAATGTAGTTAGGAGTGTCGCTTTCAAACTCCCAGGGTTGCCAGTGGACACTCATGTTGGACGGCTCGCGCGGCGCCTAGATCTCACGCGCGAGGAAGACCCGGTAAAGGTAGAGCTAGAACTAAACAGATTGATACCGCCGGATCTAAGAGGCGACTTCTCGCTCTTCCTGATTCTCCACGGCAGACGAGTATGCCCGTCACGCAAACCGCGCTGCGCCGATTGCGTGCTCTCAGATATCTGCCCCGCCGCTGGAACCGGTGAACCGCGGTTCTCGCGCAAGTAGGCAGCGATATAGAGCCAGACATATAGAGCCAGACATATAG
>JBAWWI010000097.1:0-7570 GCA_037146835.1 Actinomycetes bacterium
TAGGGGAGCCAGAGGAGGTACTGAGCCTCGAGTCGCTAGATCAACTTCTCCTCGGTGAAGGTGGAGTCTCGATCGACGTGATGGCTGGGGCGCTCAACTTCTCTGATGTCTTGATGTGCCGCGGTGGGTATCAAGTGAAGCCCGCCCTGCCGTTTACTCCAGGCGTAGAGGTCTCAGGCGTAGTGACTCGCGTCGGTGAAGGCGTCTCTTCTGACTTAGTTGGCGAGCGTGTTCTAGCTGTTCCAGACTCTGGTCTTGGGGGATTTGCTGAAGAGACAGTTGCTCGCGTTTCACAGGTATTTAGGATTCCTCCGGCGATGCCATTTGAGGATGCCGCAGCGCTACACGTCACTTATCAAACTAGCCATCTAGCTCTTCACCGTCGCGCTGCAATTCAGCCTGGAGAGACTCTTCTCGTGCATGCAGGCGCTGGGGGTGTTGGTACTGCTGCGATCCAACTCGGAATTGCGGCGGGGGCGCGCGTCTTTGCGACTGCAGGTGGCAAGGAGAAAGTCGACCTATGCCGATCGCTAGGAGCCGAGTTAGTAATTGATTATTTAAGTGATGATTTTGTTGAGGTTGTAAACGATGCCACTGGCGGGCGAGGCGCAGATGTGATCTTCGATCCTGTCGGTGGAGATACGTTCGACCGGTCGAGAAAATGTATTGCCTTCGAGGGTCGCCTCTTAGTAATTGGATTCGCGAGCGGACGAATCCCAGAGGCTCCAGCGAACCACGCTCTCGTTAAGAATTACTCGATTCTGGGTGTTCATTGGGGGCTCTACAACACGAAGAACCCAGCGCTCGTTCACGAAATTCATAGAAGCCTGATTGGCCTTTATGAGGCTGGCGCAATTAGGCCCCTCATCTCAGAGGTCGTTGAACTAAGCGAGGTACCGGCCGCTTTGGGGCGTCTTGCTGATCGCAGGACCACCGGAAAAATCGTCTGGTCAAGGGTCGCTGCCCCCAATAACGGCCGCGTTCAGGAACCAGTTCGCCAAGAGACCCCTCCATCGGGCAACATTTGACGCTCCTATGACAGACACGACTGCACAACTCATCCCCGACGCCGACCAGCACGATCTCCTAATGGCAACATTGGAGCGCGTGAATAAGGCCTGTAATGCCGCGCGAGTTCGCGCTCTAGATGAGGCTGTGAAGTCTGGACCGGCACTCCGGTCGATAGTTCTAGAGGAGCTCGAGCGATTTCGACTCCCCGCAACATTCAACGTTCCTTCAACGGTGCGTGTAACGCAGTCGTTGACTCGTCAGAAGTTTGGCAATTATCAGTCAATAACATTCTCTGCTGCCGCGCTTAAGTGGTCTGGAACAGATCGTGTGAGTATTCCTACCTCTGCTGGTCGAAGAACCATTCGCGTCTATGTAGATCGCGCGCATGGGTCCCTGAAGCATCCTCTCGAGGGAAAGTCGGCATCGTTAGTTCTGCGTAGTGACGAGTTCGTACTTGTGGACGCGACAATCTCTGACGAGGACTGATTAGCCCGTGGGCTCACTCCTAGTAGCACGACACGGGCAATCGACTTGGAATGCGCAGGGGAGATGGCAGGGTAAGGCTGACCCAGAGCTCACCGCGCTCGGCGAGCAGCAGGCTCAAGATGCAGCACTACACGTAGGTGAAATCTCAAGTGTCTGGGCATCGAATCTCCAACGCGCCAAAGTGACGGCAACCATTATCGCCACCGCGAAGGGTCTCGACGTAAATATTGATGAGCGCCTCTCCGAGCGTGATGCCGGCGATTGGGAGGGGATGACTCGCCTTGAGATTGAGGACGGGTGGCCTGGCTATCTCGCGGGGCATAAACGTCCAAATGGTTTCGAGCCAGATGAATCAGTAGCGCAGCGCGGAATTGAGGCGCTGACAGAGATTCTCGTTAATGGTGGCGATGGGCGAATTCTTGTGGTGAGTCACAGCGGGGTAGTACGTGCCATTGAGCGCCATCTAGAGGTGGCGGCTGGTCAACTATCGAACCTTGGTGGGGTGGAGTTCCACCTCAATGCACTCGGGGAGCTCGCTATTGGCTCGAGGTTCATGCTCCTCGATGGTTCGAAGGTTGAGATAACGACCCCGAAGCAGATCTGATCTGCTCTGTTCTGATCTGATGTGCACCTGCATCTGCACGTGAATGGTCTCGCTGTTCTCAAAGACCGGGAGGCGGGTAGCAGGGCACATCTTCAGGGCACCTCTTCAGGGGCTCAGCCCGGAGTGTGATCTAGGGAGTTCGGAGCCCGCTTTTGGGAATGTGCCACCCAAGCCCTAGAATCAAGTGCCCCACTTTTGGGAATCGCGTTCTTTCACGTTCTCTAAGGGCACAGACCGAGTACAGACCGAATACAGACCGAGAGTGAGCACGTGACCGAAGACCCACGCCTTGCGGATCCTGAGTTTGCAGCAGAGCAGGAATTCCTCGATCGCGTCTACTCGCGTCTTGACGGTATGCGTAGGTCTGCGAGCCGAGTCGCTGAGGCCTACGACGAAGTCGGTCGCGGCGGTACACACCAAGCAAGGCTTGAGCGAGATATCGCTCTCGAGAATACGCATCGCAGGCTCGCTGTTCTTGATGTGGGGCAAGCCCCCCTTGCGTTTGGGCGAATAGATCGTGAGATCGGCGGGCGGCCGCTTTATGTGGGGCGCCTCGCTGTTGATGACGACGAGGGTGATCCACTCGTAATCGACTGGCGTGCTCCGGTCGCAGAGCCCTTCTACAGAGCAACTCCGATAGACCCAATGGGGATTCTGCGGAGGCGACACCTTCTAACTAAGAACGGCCGCGAGCTTGTTGGGCTCGATGACGAGGTATTCGATGCAACTCGCGCCGATGAGCTTGGGTTAATCGTCAAGGGAGAGGGTGCGCTCATGCGTGCGCTTGACCGCGAACGCACCGGGCGAATGGATGACATCGTCGCGACTATCCAGGCAGAGCAGGATGCTGCTGTCCGGGCCGCGTTGCCGGGCGTATTAGTCGTATCGGGCGGCCCTGGTACCGGCAAGACCGCGGTGGCTCTTCACCGCGCCGCTTATTTGCTCTATACCTATCGTCACCGTCTTGCTTCGCAGGGGGTTCTTGTCGTTGGCCCGAGCTCAGTCTTCCTCCGCTATATAGAGCAGGTGCTTCCATCGCTTGGGGAGCACGAGGTGCAGCTCGCCACGATCGGCGGATTGAAGCCAAGCCTTCGCCTAGAGCAAGAGGAGTCCTACGAGGCATCGGCGCTCAAAGGTGATCTGCGAATGGCTCAGGTGCTCGCACGCGCTCTAAGCGATCGTGAGCGTGCCCCAAGAAGCGACACTCTGATGACTATCGATGGTCTGCGCCTTGTTATGAGGCGCGGCAAAGTTGCAGCAATCCTCGATCGCATTCGGAGAAGGCGCGGAGCGCACAATGCGAAGCGTCTAGCGGTGGAGCGTTCGATTATGGACAATCTCTACGCTCGATACCGCACAGCGTTGATAGCTGCCCACGATGGCGTAATGAGTCATGACGACTCAGATCTTGATGACGACTCCGGGCATGATGCTGCGATTGCTGCCGCGCTAGCGCGCGGTGAGGCTGCTCCTAGAGACTGGGAGAGCAACATACGCCGCCGCATTCGACGCCTTCCAGAGGTGCGAATGCTTCTGGATCGCATCTGGCCGGTGATTACTGGCGCAGAGTTGGTTCACGATCTCTTTTCATTTGAGCCCTTGGTGCGCTCGGCCGGAGAGGGAGTATTAAGTAAACGCGAGCAGTCATTCCTTCTGCGGGAGCGCTCTATAAATCTGCGTGCAGTGCGCTGGAGCGAGGCCGATGTTGCGCTAGTGGATGAGGCCGATGCTTTGGTCGGTCCCATTGAGTTGGCATTTCCTCGCATCTCGCGAAGGCGAGGGGCAGAGGATCGCGAGATGCTCGAGGCCGCTACAACAGTGATCTCAGAGCATGGTTTGGACAACTACACGAACGCGGCCGACGTCGTAGCGCGCTATCGCGGTGACGGAGATTCGGGCGGAGTCATTGAGGTCCCAGAGCTGAGGACCTTCGGGCACGTAATCGTCGACGAGGCTCAAGATCTAACGCCAATGCAGTGGCGCATGCTCGCTCGTCGCGCTCCCAATGGATCGATGACCCTGGTTGGAGATTTTGGGCAGGCGAGCCGCGCAGGTGCAGCGAGTGGATGGGATGCTGTGCTGAAGTTGCTAGTGCAACGCGAGGAGTCGCGACTTGTAACTCTCTCCGTTAACTACCGCACCCCGGCAGAGATTATGGAGCTGGCTAATCGCCTGCTCGCAGTAGTCGCGCCAGATGTTGAGCCAACTAGAGCAGTGCGCTCAAGTGGAGAGAATCCACGAATAATTAGCACCCAAGATGTCTTTGCTGATGCCGTTGCAGAGACCCGCGTCGCTGCGGCACGCGGCGGGAGTGTCGCCGTGATTGCTCCGCGCGAGATGCGTGCAGATCTTGCAGATGCTTTGAGTGACGTCGGTGCAGTTGCAGATGTTCCTGAGGTGCTCGATGCGCCTATTGCAATTGTTAGCCCGACCGCCGCCAAGGGTCTTGAGTTCGATCATGTTGTAGTAGTTGAGCCCGTAGACCTAGTGGGGGATGATCTCTCAGGCCTGCGGCTTCTGTACGTAACTCTGAGTCGCGCCACTCGTTCGCTGACGGTGCTCCACGCAAAAGCACTCCCAGATGCGCTTGCCGTAACAGCTGGTTCTGGCCCGTCATCCGTAGCATCATCACTATCTAATTCGTAATCATTTAAATCCGGGCAACAAAGACGCTAGAGAAGGGTTATGCCAATGGCAACCAATGAGAGCGACCTCGTAACTGCGGATCTCCTTGCATCGGATGTTGCATGGGATCTCGAGCCCCTTTTAGGAGGGCGCGGAGAGGGCGGTGTCGACTCGCTGCTCGATGAGGCGGCTGTGATAATCGCTCGAATTGTCTCAAAGCGGGGGAGTATCGCTTCGCTTGATGTTGAGGGCCTGGCAGCGCTCATGCGCGAGTTCGCAGCCGTTAACGACTGTATTGGGCGCGCTGGATCCTACGCAGGGCTGCGCTTCACGGTAGATACTGCCGATGCTCAAAGGGGCGCATTGATGCAGCGCATCGAGTCACGCGCTGGGATCCTCGCATCGGATCTTGTCTTCTTTGATCTTGAGTGGATTGCTGTCGATGACGATCGCGCAGAGACTCTATTAGCGGACGAGCGGCTCGCGTTCTGCGCACACTCGCTTCGCACGCTTCGGAGCACGCGTCCTCACCGACTCGGAGAAGAGGCCGAGCAGGTCGATATCCAGCGCTCGCTAACCGGAGTAAGCGCATGGGGTCGCCTCTTCGATGAGTTGACCTCCTCAGCAGAGGTTGTAATCGACGGCGAGCCAGCCCCTCTCGAGTTGGCACTCTCGCTTCTAAGCACACCCGATCGCGAAGTGCGCGCTGCCGCTGCTAAGGCAGTTACAGAGGGCCTCGCTCCAGGGCTGCGAACGCGAGCATTCGTATTTAACACGGTCATCGCTGACAACGCTGTTAGCGATCGCCTTCGCTCCTTCCCATCATGGATCTCATCGCGCAACCTCTCTAATGAGGCATCTGACGCGAGCGTTGAGGCTTTAGTGGCGGCTGTTGTTGCTCGCTATGACATTCCTCAGCGTTGGTATGCCCTCAAAGCTCGCCTTCTCAGGATTGAGCGACTCGCCGATTACGACCGCTCGGCTTCGGTTGCCGACTCAGAGACGAAGTTCGGTTGGGCGGAGTCACGCGATCTAGTACTTGATGCTTACTCGTCTTACTCGCCGGAGTTGGCCAACATTGCTCGCCGCTTCTTCGATGAGGGTTGGATCGATGCTCCTATGCGCCCAAGTAAGCGCCCGGGGGCATTCTGCTCGTACACGGTTCCGGATGTGCACCCATACTTGCTGCTGAACTGGACCTCGACTCGCCGCGATGTGCTGACTCTCGCTCACGAGTTAGGGCATGGTCTCCACGCTTACTTGGCCCGCGAGCAGGGCATTTTCCACCAGTCGACTCCGCTGACTCTCGCTGAGACTGCCTCGGTATTCGGTGAGACCGTTACCTTTGGAAGAATTCTCGACGGCACCACCGACCCCGCTGATCGTTTAGCACTGCTTGCTGAGAACCTCGACGGACAGATTGCAACAGTCTTTCGCCAGGTTGCGATGAACCGTTTTGAGAATGCAGTGCATACACACCACCGTGATAGTGGAGAACTCTCTGTGGAGGAGTTCGGTGATCATTGGTTCGCAAGCCAGAGTGCAATGCTCGGAGACTCAGTTGAGTTAACCGAGGGCTATCGCACCTGGTGGTCATATATTCCTCACTTCATACATACTCCTGGCTACGTCTATGCATACGCCTACGGACAATTGCTAGCGCTCAGCGTTTATCGTCGTTATCAGGAGCGCGGGGAAGCATTCGTGCCTGCGTATCTAGATCTTCTTAAGGCCGGAGGCTCTAAGTCTCCCGAGGCGTTAGGGCGCATGGTTGATTGCGATCTTGCAGACCCAGGATTCTGGGACGGTGGGCTCACAATCATCGGCGAGACCCTCGAGTTAGCCGAGGCAGCAGCGCGCGAGGCCGGGAGAATCTAGGCAGGGGAGTGCCAACTCGTTGAGTTAGCGAGTCGCGGGTGGAGCGATCGCTCGCGTGAACATGGTGCGTTAACCCGTATCCCTTAGGTCTGGTGGGTCTCGGTACTGAGGTGTTCGCCACTCCCAAATGGCATTGGTCTCACCGACTCTCTCGGCGTCCCTGTTCTCGGCGTCCTCATATTTAACTTTCACTAGCCGGTATCCGTCGTGTGTTTTTTGTAGGTGATGGCGTTTACAGAGCCTCACGAGGTTCTCGAGGCTCGCAGCGCCTCCCTCGGCGAAGGGCACGATGTGATCTATCTCTAGGCCAAGGCTCATGTCGCAGGTTGGTACCTGACAGACACGGTCGCGTTCTTCAACCGCTGTTCGCAGTGGTGCAGGGATGTGTCGGCCCATGTGCGCAACGGTTTTGATGTCTACTCCATCGACTACAAGCAGTTTCAAGAATGCATCGCCCAGATACTCGGTAGCGGTAGCGACTGGTATCGGACCGACTCCAGCAATTTCACAGATCTCGCCGTGCTCAGTGCGGCCACGCTTGAGAGCATCTATGTCGATGCGAATATTGATCACAGCGTTAGGGCGACTCGACCTCTTCTCCGTGGCGTTCACACCTGCCTTTGGCCCTAACGCCGCATTATTAGCCTTTTCGCAGAGCGCCGTTAGGGCGTCAGCTGCGTAGGCCTCGGGCCTTTCATGCGCACCACTCTTACGCTCTGACCTAAAGATCTCATCCTGTATTGGCTTGAGCGCTGCCATTATGAGCGCGCCATTAGCAGCGGTCATGCGCGCTCTTACATTGAACGAGCCATCGAGATCGGTCCAAGACTTTAAGTAACGAGATTTATGTACCTGTCTGTGTCGCTCCGCTTCATCGGTGGCCGCTGCAACGACACGACTAGTTGCATCGCGTAGATCGCGCACAGTTGCGTGGCGAGAGAGATTTATGAGTTGTGTCTCGGTATT
>JBAWWI010000098.1:0-7499 GCA_037146835.1 Actinomycetes bacterium
CATCAACCTGGCAGAGCTGCCCGTCGTTCGCGTTTGACCCTGAAGAGCCAGGGGGTCGAACCTTGGCGTCGATGTTGCTGTGCTTTTGACACTATTTTGTGGAGACGATGGGACTCGAACCCACGACTTCTTGCTTGCAAAGCAAGTGCTCTAGCCAACTGAGCTACGTCCCCGAGACTCAGAGCATACGCCGCGACGGGCTTGAGAATAGAGCCGGGTTAGGCGCGAAATACCTGGCCTCCATCGGCGTTGAATACATGGCCTGTAATCCACGAGGCCTGATCCGAGAGCAGGAAGAGGCAGAGCCCCACCAAATCATCGGGTGTCCCCATGCGCTTTAGGGCTAGGCCATTGATAATTGGGGTCATGAACTCCTCTGGGACCACCGTTCGAGAGGCCTGAGTATCGGTAGGGCCAGGTGCGATTGCGTTGACCCTTATCTTCTGCCCTCCAAGCTCATGGGCAAGTTGCTGCGTCAGCGAATTAACCCCTGCCTTGGCTAACCCATAGAAACCTGCATATAGATATGCCGCTGTTGAGGATTGATTCACAATCGCTCCACCACCGCGTTTACGCATTGATCGGAATACTGCGCGTGTGCAGTTGAGTGCCCCAAGGGTATTGACCGCGAGGAAACGCTCGAGGTACTCCCAATCAACAGTGAGGAGCGCGTCGAGTTTCATCCCACCAAAGATCGCCGCGTTATTGACTAGGTAATCAATGCCGCCAAAATGCTCAATCGTTGCTGCGGCCATCTCAGCCGCGGACTCTGGGCTTGCGACATCGACGCGCAGCGCTAGTGCATCTCCGCCATTAGATCGGATGGCCGCTGCGACTCCCTCAGCGCGCTCGGTATCAATATCTGCAACTACTACTGATCCACCAGCCTTCGCTATCGCCTCGACATACGCCTGACCTATACCGCCGCCAGATCCAGTCACGATCGAGACAGTGTTAGAAAAGTCAAACGAAACTGCAGCCTTATTGATGGCGTCGCTCACTTTGATTCTCCCTTGTTTGCCGCAGCATTGGCACGCGCTGCAATTACTTTCTCTGCGGCGGCATTCGCACCTGTTGAGAGCGGCCAACCAACGTAGTGAGCAAGGTGAACAACAATCTCGCGCACCTGATGCTCGGTGAGTTCTTCGCGCTCCAATGCCGCTCCGAACTGAATCTCAAGAAGCTTCGGCATTCCTTGCGCGGCTAACACGCCGATAGCCAGCATTCTTCTATCGCGAACATCTAGACCAGGTCGCGTCCAGATGTCTCCGAATAGGTGATCGACGGTTACATCGACATAGCCACCCGGGATAGTCGCGGGGTCGTAGGAGAATCCGTAGACCTCCTCCATCTTGGCCATGCCGCGTTCACGTGAAGTGCCCGCCGTTGGTGCTGCGTCTTCTCTTGGTGTTTCGCTCATGCTGGCTCCGCTATCGACTTGGTCTCCAAATATTCTTCAAACCCTGCAACGCCCATTTCACGCCCGACGCCTGACTGCTTGTATCCACCAAACGGAACATCGGGGCTAAACCAAATGCCTCCGTTTACTCCAACCGTACCTGTTCGCATTGCATTAGCGACTAGAACAGCTCGATCACGATCGCCAGACCAGACAGAGCCTGAGAGTCCGTAGACCGAGTCGTTTGCGATACGCACCGCATCCTCGTCACCGTCATGAGGTATCACGACAAGCACGGGGCCGAAGATCTCCTCTTGAGCGACGCGGGCATCATTGCTTACGCCTGTAATCAAAGTTGGCTCAACGAAGAAGCCGCTCTCCATGTTCGATGGCCGCCCTCCGCCGGTGACAATTGTCCCGCCCTCCTCAACCGCTAAGCGGATGTAACCCTCTACTCGCTCGCGCTGGCGTGCGCTTACTAGCGGGCCGCATACTGTCCCTCCATCCGTGGGGTCTCCGGCTGGAAGCTTTGCGAGCGTTGCTGCAGTAAGCGAGACGGCTTCATCTAGTTGCGCGCGCGGCACGACTAGGCGGGTCGTTATCGCGCAGCCTTGGCCAGCGTGAGTACAGACCGTAAAGGCTGCGATCCCGGTTGCTCCCTTTAAGTCGGCGTCGTCAAGAACAACAAATGCAGACTTCCCGCCGAGCTCAAGAAACACTTTCTTTAAAGTCTCAGATGCACTTCGCATTACTGATCGGCCTGTCGCGGTCGAGCCTGTAAACGAGATCTGATCAACTCGTGGATCGGAGGTAAGGGCTGCACCGATCCCGTGATCCGTTGAGGTGACGACGTTGAACACTCCAGCCGGGATATCCGTCTCCTCGGCGATCAAGCGCCCGAGAATTGTTGCGCACCAAGGCGTATCGGGCGCGGGCTTCAGAACAACGGTGTTGCCTGCCGCAAGTGCGGGGCCAACCTTCGCAAGGTTGATTTGGTGCGGAACATTCCAAGGGGTGATCGCAGCAATTACTCCCGTTGCCTCTCGGCGTGTCCAGCGATGCGCGGGCATGCCAAACGGCTCTGCTCTACCGAGGTCATGCTCCCACTCGTAACTCTCCGCTAAATCTGCAATCCACCCAAGTGCCTCTACTGGGGTATCGAGTTGGGCGGAGTAGGTGAGCATCAACGGTGAGCCCGTCTCGGCAATTGTCATGGAGCGAATCTCGTCTGAGTGGGCAAGAAATGCATCGCGTAATTGCCTTATGCACTTTACGCGGAAGGCAACATCTGTAGACCAGGTCGTCTCATCGAATGAACGCCGTGCTGCACCAATAGCGTTATCCAAATCAGTCAGGTCGCAGTCAGCCGCAACGCCTAGGACCTCTTCGGTTGCAGGATTAATCGTCTCAAATACTCTCCCGGATGAGGCAGCGCGCAGCGCACCATCGATCAAGACTCGCTCTTCGCCAACAATCGCCACTAGAGCGCCTCCCCTACGCCGAAGATTGAGTCGCAGTTCTTCTGTGTCACAAGAGCTCCAGGTAGTTCGAGCCCAAGTTGTCCGGCTGTTTGGATCGCGGTAGCGAGGTCTTTCTGCGCTAACGCTGCTGCTGCACGCATTGCACTTACTAAACCTTCGTGGTCATCTGGGCCCATCGGCGCCACTGTTGCGCGGAACATAAGCGTCGAGACACCACCGATTTTTGCATCGCTTGCGCGGATTACAGCGGCGAGTTTTGAGAGTTCAATTCCCGCAGCCTCTGCAATGCGCTGCCCCTCATATGCCGCTAGCCAAGCGCCGTACTGCACAACATTTCGAGCAAGTTTGGCTATGAGTCCGCTACCTAGGTCGCCCATGTGAACCACGAGCGAACTGAAAGAATCGAGTGCTGGTCGCGCTCGCTCTATTACTTCCTCGGCGCCGCCAACCATGCAGATGAGATCGCCAGTGGCTGCCGCACTTGGGCCACCACTTACGCCACAGTCAATGAGCGATACTCCAGACTTCTCGGCCTTTGCCGCTAGATCAATAACGGTCACCGGTGAAATTGTGCTCGCAACGATGATGATGCTCCCGGGTGCAGCTCCGCTAAGGAGCCCATTCGCTCCGGTCACTACCTCTCTTACCTGCGCATCATTGACAACAGAGATGAGAGTGATGCTGCACTGGCGAGCAAGCTCGGCTGGGCTCGTAGCTAGGGTCGCAATCTCCGCGAACCCCTCGAGAACATCTGCCCTCAGGTCGCAGACAACTAACTGATGCCCAGCAGCAGCGATTGATCTCGCGGCTCCGCCACCAATGTCTCCGAGCCCAACTACCCCGATACTCATGCTCTCGATACTCGGGTTCTTGATGGCTTCTTGCTGCATGGCTACTTACCTCTTCCATCAAGGGAGCTAAAAGTTTGGGTTGGTGGACAGGTGTCTGGACACTAGTCTGATCCCATGCCTGACCCCACCTCTGTATCGCCCTCTGAAGGATTAGCCCCCGGAGCATCCCCTGTCTCTATCACTCCTCGACCCGGGTCTGCTCCCATACCACCGGAACGCGATGACTACTCGGGAGAGTTCACTCCAGATTTCCGTTACGAAGATCTCTCCAAGCCAGCGCTCGTGAGGCTTGTTCGGGAGTTCGCACAGATTGTTCACCTCCTTGATCGCTCAATGTGCGCTGCGATTGGAATTAGCCACGGCGCCGCCGAGGTACAGCGTCTTGCGATTGAGGAGTGGCGTGGGGCGAGCCCTGTATATGGAGAGCGCCTTCGCGAGATCATGAACATTGAGGGCGACGGGGTCTCCGCAATATTTAAGGTTCTGCAGCTCGACCCTGGGTTTCCGCATCACTACCTCGATGTTCGTTACGAACTCATTGATGAGAGTCATGGTTTTTTTGAACTTGCCTACTGCGGTGCTCTCATGGACGCAGAGCCCTGGGGCGAGAAGATGGTTACCGGTATGTGTCATCACATCGAGGACGGAACCTTCGACTACACCGCTCAGGCAGTCAATCCAAAGGCACACATCACGCATGTACATAGACCTCCGCGTGTGCCGAGTGATCGGTCTCCCCATTGTCGCTGGGAGATAACGATCGACGACGACAATGAAACCGTGCCAGAGGCTGACATCACCAAGATCGTTCGCGGCACCACTGCTGCGTCGTTTAGATACCCGCCAATGCGAGATGGCACGCCGCACATTCCAGCAAAACAGGTTGGGAACTAAGTGTCGATCGCATACGAAACCACGCGCCGACGCCTAACCGATCGCCAAGTTGAGGCGGCCGAACAACTTCTTAATGCAGCAGAGATGGAGGTAGAGCAGACCGGCTACGACGCCCTATCGATGCGCGGTGTTGCGAGGCGCGCTGGGCTCGCATCCGCTACGGCATATACATACTTCTCCTCGAAGGACCACCTGTTAGGTGAGTTGCTCTGGCGCAGGATTGCAGCGGTGCCTGAGACCAAGAATGAGCAGAGCACCGAGGCTGCATCATCTCTGGCGGAACGACTCTCTCGAGTTGTCTACGACCTTGGCGAGATAACAAACGGAAGCCCTGAGGTAATCGCAGCCTGCACCCAAGCGCTACTCAGTTCTAATCCGGACGTTAAGCCATTACGAGATCGCATCGGCCTAGATATTCGCAGACGCATGGCTGCCGCTTCGGGAGACCAGCGAGACAAGCACCTCATTGACGTTTTAGTAACTACTTACTTTGGTGCGCTCCTCAGCGCAGGCATGGGGCACATGAAGCACAGCGATGTACCTGCATTTGTTGAGAGCGCATTGCTCCTCATGACAGAGAGCCGGGAGGATTGAAGTGAGCGAAGCATCTGCTCTTGATCTTGGACCGCTCGAGTTCAGCCCGTATGACTATCGAATACACGAGGATCCATACCCAACGTACGCGCGCATGCGCGCTGAGGCCCCTGTGTTTAGAAACGAAGAGTTCGATTTTTGGGCGCTCTCTCGCCACAACGACATTCTCTCGGCATTCCGAAATATCGAGGTTTTCTCAAACTCTTTTGGGGTTGCGCTCGATCCCTCTGCCTATGGCCCTAACGCTCACCGCACGATGTCCCTCCTTGCGATGGATCCCCCAAATCACACTCGCATTAGATCAATCGTTACTAAGGAGTTCACCCCTAAAAAGATTGCGGCACTTGAACCCCGAATGCGCGCTATTACTCGTGAGCATCTAGAGCCAGCACTTGAGGGTGGGGCCTTCGACTTCATAAATGATTTCGCGGGGCTTGTGCCGATGGATGTCATCTCAGAGTTAATTGGGGTGCCATATGCAGATCGCGCAGAGCTGCGAAGGCTCGCCGATCTGCTTGTGCATCGCGAAGAGGGAGTATTTGACGTCACTCCCCAAGGCTTCGAAGCGGCGATCGAACTCTTCGTTTATTACGAGGCATTTCTCATCGATCGACGGCTGCACCCAGGCGACGATCTAACTACGCAACTGATTGAGACTGAGGTCAATGGAGCTCGCTTGACCAACGAGGAGATAATTAGTTTTCTGTTTCTACTCGTCGTTGCCGGGAACGAAACAACGACCAAACTCCTTGGCAATGCGTGGTACTGGGCGTGGTGTAACCCCGAGGAGCGTGCCAAGCCCTTCAACGATCCAGCTCGCATCTCAGACTGGGTTGAAGAGACCCTGCGCTTCGACGGATCTACCCAGATGGTTCTCCGTACCACACATACCCCCATTGTGATCCGAGACACGCTCATCGACGCAGGGGCGCGCGTATTTCTTCTCATCGGCTCCGCCAATAGGGATGAGGATGTATTCGACCGTGCAGATGTCTACGACCTTGATCGTCGAAACGGGGACCTAATGAGTTTTGGAAACGGAAGGCATTTCTGTCTAGGTGCACTTCTTGCTCGTCACGAGACTCGGATTGCTCTAGACGAGTTAGTGAAGTGCGTAAGGGACTACGAGATTGATGAGGCCTTAATGGCACGCGTCCACTCCGCAAACGTGCGTGGGTTCGCAACACTCCCGACAACCGTAAAGGTGCGCTGAAATGGCAAAGTTCCCTCCCCACCCAGAACGTCGCGGTGCCGTGATCACCGGCGCATCCTCAGGAATTGGCCTGGCTACCGCCGAGGCCTTGGCGCTCGCTGGCCACCCAGTTGTTTTAGGGGCGCGTCGCGTCGACGAGCTCGAGGCAGCCGCTGCACGCATTCGCGAAAATGGTGGTGAGGCTCATGCAGTGTTTCTTGATCTAGCCGATTCGGGAACCATCGAGAACTTCTGCGACATAGCTCGTGATGCATTAGGCGAGATCGAGATCGTCGTTGCAAACGCTGCACGCAATCAGGTTGGTTCGGTACTCGATACTGATCCAGAGGAGTTTGAGGCTGTGATGTCTGTCAATGTCGCAGGGACTCACCGCGTTATTCGATCCCTTCTTCCTGCAATGGTTGAGAGACAACGCGGCGACATAGTTTTTGTTACCTCGGATGTAGTTGTGAATCCAAGGCCCTCGATGGTTGCCTATGTCGCGTCCAAATGGGGCCTAGAGGGGTACGCGCGCGCACTCCAGATGGAGTTGGAGGGAACCGGTATTCGCGCAACAGTTGTTCGTCCAGGCCCAACTCTCACCGGAATGGGCATGGACTGGGACGCAGACGCAACCAACGCAGCGCTTGACCTCTGGCGAAAATGGGGGCTTTCACGCCACGACAATTACATGCGCCCAGCCGGTGTCGCCGAGGCAGTGATGGCAGTAGTGGAGATGGCACGCGGTACCCACATAACGACTCTCGAGATTCATCCAGAGGCGCCACTTCATGAGGTAGGCGAATGACCAGCACGCCACTAAAGACTCCACCGACTGTCTCAGGCTCTGACGGTAAAAGCGGTCATCTTGAGGAGCTTCGTACCGATCCGATCGGCCTCCTTGAGCGCGTACGTGACGAGTGCGGCGACGTAGGGATATTCAACCTTGCCGAGCGCGAGGTTGTGCTTCTAAGTGGCGCCGAGGCGAACGAGATCTTCTTTCGCGCTCCAGAGGACGTGCTCGATCAAGCTGAGGCATACCCATTTATGAAGCCAATCTTTGGAGAGGGTGTTGTATTCGACGCCTC
>JBAWWI010000099.1:0-7487 GCA_037146835.1 Actinomycetes bacterium
GCGGAGGGATTGATAGCGGAGGGATTGATAGCGGAGGCGGGGCAAACGAAGCGTTTCCTGAACCGCCGTCGCAAAGAGGCCGGTCTCGGCTACCTCATGCTCGCTCCGTCGCTACTGATTTTCTCCGTCTTCGTCTTCTACCCATTCTTTAAGAATTTCTACCTCGGATTCTTTAGAACTCCTCCTTTCCCGGGCCTGCCAGCGCGCTACGTCGGGCTTGACCAATTTCGAGAGGTTCTGACCTCTGACTACTTCACGAACAGTTTTCGCGTCACGATTGTTTTCGCTCTCTTAACAGTGCCTGCAGGAATAATCCTTGGGTTGCTCCTCGCAATGGTTGCGAATCAACGCCTGCGTGGAATAGGTGCGTATCGAACGATCTTCTCGTCGACAGTCGCTACCTCAGTAGCGGTCGCATCTGTAATTTTTGGGACGCTCTTAAATCCACAGGTTGGATTACTTCCATGGCTTGGTTTAACTACTAACCCATCAATTCTTGAGAACCCGAAGTACGCGTTATTCGCGGTGGCGGTTACAACTATCTGGCAGAACCTCGGCCTTTCATTCATTGTCATGTCATCAGGGCTTCAAGCAATACCTGATGAGATCATTGAGGCAACAGAGGTAGACGGAGCACGCCCGTGGACTCGCTTCTGGCGCGTCACGCTTCCGCTGCTCTCGCCGACGGTGTTCTTTGCCTTCGTAGTCGGATCAATCGTGGCATTCCAAACCTTCGGGCAGATCGATCTACTCACTCAGGGTGGACCGATAGATAAGACAAATGTCCTGACTTATGCCATATATAAAGCACTTCGTGATCAAAATGAAGGCAAGGCCGCTGTTCTAGCGGTCGCTCTGTTCGGCGTCACACTTTTGTTGACTACCGCTCAGATGCGCATCCTCGAGAGGAGGGTTCACTATGGCAACTGAGTTTCTCAAGGGTGCTTCCGCTCCTGCTGTTCCAATAATTGATCTCGTCGTGAGCGAGGAAGACAGAGTCGCTATTGCAAAACGGCATAAGAGGCGCCGAGCCGCTGTTGCTATCCGCTATGTATTTCTTACGCTCCTAGCGACGATCATTCTCTTCCCGATCTACATCACAATCGTTAACTCATTGCTAACGCCACTCCAAATCGCAGCACGACCGCCGTTGTTCTTCCCCACAAAGCCAACGTGGGGTGCATACTCGGATGCTTGGACCGCAGGTCACATGTCGCTCTATCTCATGAACTCGGTCATCGTCACTTTTTTGATCGTGACAGGCCAGATTGTGACAGCGACCTGCGCTGCATACGCCTTTGCTTTCTTAGAGTTTCCACTAAAGAGAACGCTCTTCATCGTCTTTCTGGCCACGCTTATGGTGCCCTTTGAAGTGACAGTAATTACGAACCTCACCACGGTCGTGAATCTTGGTTGGTACAACTCGTACGCCGGGTTAGCTGCTCCCTTTATGGCTACGGGATTCGGCGCCTTCCTGCTGCGCCAGGCATTTTTGGGAGTACCTCGAGACTTGAGGGATGCTGCGGCGCTCGATGGGTATGGTCACTGGCGATTTATGGTGCGAGTCGCGGTACCTCTAGCGAGACCGGCGATGGCTGCTTTGGCGGTCTTCTCATTCCTAGGTGCGTGGAATCAATATCTGTGGCCTTTGATTGTCACTAAAGACTCGCGATACCGCACCCTGCAGATTGGTCTTCGCCAGCTGCGTGCCACGAGCCTGGATCAGGTAAATGTGACATTTGCCGGTGTTGTCATCGCTGCGCTGCCACTAATAATCCTCTTAGTTATCTTCCAGAAGCAGTTAGTGCGCGGTCTAACAGCCGGCGCTGTGAAAGGCTGACCATGTATCCCCAAAACTCAGGAGCAAGAGTGCGCAGACCAATTAAGACCACAGGAGCCCTACTCGCCGGACTACTTATCGCCGTAAGCCTTGCGGCTTGCGGTGGAGGGTCGAGTAGCAGCGACAAGGCCGCCTCTGGCGCATCTTGCCCGACTACTGCCTTGGACAAGGTAACCGCTCCGGTCAAGATAACAATGTGGCATGCGATGAACAGGGCCAACGAAGAGGCCTTGGTGCGATTGACCAAGCAGTACAACGAGTCTCAGTCAAAAGTTGAGGTAACCCTCATCAATCAGACCGGCTATCGCGAGGCGCTTGAGAAGTTTCGAGCTGGCCTCACCAGTGGTGATCTGCCGAACCTCGTTCAGATCGAAGACTCTGGTACTCAACAGATGATCGATACTCAGGCGATCCTCCCCGCGCAGGCATGTATCGATGCAACTAAGTACGACACCTCTGATTTCATTCCGCGCGTGCTCGGCTATTACTCGGTCAAGGGTGACCTGCAGCCGATGCCGTTCAATGTCTCAAACCCAATTCTGTACTTCGATAAGAACGGTTTTCGCGCAGCAGGGCTAGACCCCGAGAACCCGCCCAAGACCCTCGAAGAGGTTCGTGCTGCGGCAGTCAAACTTCAGGCATCTGGATATAAGTACGGCTGGGGGCAGAAACTCGACCCTTGGTACCTAGAGCAGTGGTCCGCTAAGGCTGGGGTGCTCTATGCGAATAACGACAATGGTCGCGCAGAGCGAGCATCAGCAGTTACCTTCGATAATTCAACTGGCCTTGAGATCTTCACATGGATGCAGGCAATGGTTAAAGACGGATTGGCTGTTACGAACTCTGCTAGCGGTACCACTGGTTTTAACAACCTTCTAGGTATTCGCAGCAAGGATGTTGGTATGACTATCGATACCTCTGCCGCTCTTGGAACGATCCAGCAGGTAATTGATTCCGGTGAGTCTGGCGGTGCTGAGATCGGTGTTGGGCCAATGCCTGGACCGGCTGGCAAGGGCGGAGTGCTTGTCGGTGGAGGTGCTCTCTACATAGTGAAGAAGGGGAGCACTCCGGCGCAGCAACTTGCCTCGTTTGATTTTGCGAAGTGGTTGAACTCACCAGAGATTCAGGCAGACTGGTCTGCATCTACTGGCTATGTTCCAACACGTAAATCAGCAGTAAACGTAGCGATCTTGAAGAACAAGTGGATTGCAGACCCTGAGTTCAAAGTTGCATACGATCAACTCGTCAACGGCGCTAATAACTCTGCAACTGCTGGACCTGTAATCGGTGCGTATCAAGCAGTGCGCGATTCTGTACTTAAGGCTCAGGAGAAGCTCTTCCTAGAGGGGCTCTCCCCGGCGAAGGCGCTGAAAGAGGCGAAGACCGGTGCCGACGCGGCGATCAAGGAGTACAACCTCCGAATCGGGGGCTAGCCGATTAGCGCCAGCTGATCATCTATCTAAATCGCTTGCCCGGAGACTCTTGCTGGCCTCGGGGGGAGTTCTCCCCGAGGAGTAGAGCTCTTCAGAGTTGGCTTATTAGCGCTCTGAGATAGCGATGTAGGGGCGCTCAGTTGCACCGGAGTAGATCTGGCGAGGGCGGCCAATCTTGGTCCGTGGGCTCTCCATCATCTCTTTCCAGTGGGCGATCCAACCTGGCAGTCGACCCATTGCAAAGAGCACTGGGAACATCGGTGTCGGGAAGCCCATGGCACGGTAAATGAGGCCTGAGTAGAAGTCGACATTCGGGTAGAGCTTCTTATCGATGAAGTAGGAGTCGGTGAGAGCGACCTCCTCGAGCCTCATTGCAAGGTCGAGCAATGGGTCGTGGCGCCCTAGTTCTGAGAGCACTCCCTCGGCTGCAGTCTTGAGGATGCGGGCACGGGGATCGTAATTTTTATAGACGCGATGCCCAAAACCGGATAGTCGAAATGAGTCATTGGGGTCTTTGGCGCGTTTTACAGCAGAGGTGATGTCCCCGCCGTTTGCCTGAATTCCCTCAAGCATCTCAATCACGGCCTGATTAGCTCCGCCGTGGAGAGGTCCCCATAGAGCGTTGATTCCCGCTGTTACTGATGCAAACAAGTTGGCGTCACTAGAGCCAACCATGCGGACAGTGGATGTTGAGCAGTTCTGCTCATGGTCTGCATGGAGGATCAGTAGTTGCTTAAGAGCATGCACGACAGTGGGGCTTGCGTGGTAAGGCTCAGATGGAACCGCGAACATCATCGTGAGGAAATTCTCTACAAGATCAAGTCTGTTATCTGGGTAGAGGAACGGCTGTCCTATAGATTTCTTGTAGGAATACGCTGCAATTGTAGGCATTTTTGCCATCAAGCGCATGATGGAGACCTGTACCTGCTCTGGATCGTGGGGATCATCTGAGTCTTGGTAGAAGGCTGAGAGCGAGCTCACAACGCTAGAGAGAATCGCCATCGGGTGGGCGTCACGAGGGAAGCCATCAAAGAATCGTTTTGCATCCTCGTGGAGGAGAGTGTGGCGTCGGATACCGAATCGAAAATCTTCTAGCTCTGAGGACGAAGGCAGTTCGCCATAAATAAGAAGGTAAGCGGTCTCGAGGAAACTAGGGGATGGGCGCTCAACGAGCTGCTCGATCGGGATGCCTCGATAGCGCAGGATCCCGGCGTCTCCGTCAATGTAGGTGATCGCAGACTCAGTTGCTCCGGTGTTCACAAACCCGTAGTCGAGGGTGATGAGCCCAGTCTCTGCCCGCAACTTTGCGATGTCGATTCCCAACTCGTTCTCGCTACCTCGAACGATTGGGAGTTTCACTTCTTTATCACCGAAGCGAAGGATGGCGAACTGTTCGGCATCGGTCACGATGCGCTCCTCTTTTAGTTTCATTTAGGACTATTTACGGTCTCATAATCACCTAGGAATTCTTCGACCTACCACTGAATCTACCGAAAATAGCCCTGAAGTGTGGGACTCTGCCTAGGTTGTTCACGTGCGCGCAACAAAAATTTAGGCCTGTTCCGCACTTCGAGTATCCATTAGGTGCGGGCAAAGCCCTGGAGTATCTGATACGCAAGGGGCATGAATAGCGGCTCAGATAAATCAATTGCAGAGATTGTCGCCGGAAATGACCTCAATGAGTTACTCCGAGCGATTAATGCGGCCTGCGCCCGCAACGACTGGGATGCGCTCGTCGAGATCGGGGAGCGGTGCGAGCGAGCAATTGACCGCGGGTTTCAACTATGGCCAGCTGCTCACCATGCGGCCTATCGGCTTGCCCTGGAGGCGCCGAGCGAGTGGGCCGGCGAGGTTGTTATTGATGGTGCGGCCAAGTTCGCCCCGGGCCCGCTATCCGAGGTAGTCGCCCAGTTCCATGAATGGGCAGAGTTGGCACCCTTTATTCCAGAGGGCCCGGCCGGAGCCTTCGCAATGTACGAGAGAGTATTGAGGGGAGAGGATCTCACCGAGTACGTGCTCGATGAGCCGGACCCACTCGATCTGCCTCGAGTCCTCCAGTATTGGGAGCCTAGGTACGCGCTCGCTGAGTACAAGTCCGACGGAGCGAGTTTTCCTTCTCCGCCACCACCTAATTTTCGCAGCCAGCCAACGGCGGCTCTCTCGAAGACTTTCGAAGATCCAGAGTCCATAGGTGCACTGCTTGCACTTGTTCAGGGATGGCGTGGCAGTTCGCGAACCGTGGCTCAGGCAGTTGCGGTTGATGGAGACGCAGCATCAGCAGTGGCTGTGATCGACCCAGAAGTAACGCGGATGGCTCAAATATCGGGTTCTGATGCAATGGCATGGATGGCGTGGGCGGCATCCTCTGGCGGCGCTACTGGTCGCAGGCGTGGTGGCGCAATCGGGCGCCTCGATGCTTGGGTTGCAGTCGCTGCTCTGGCCGGCTTCGAGGAGTGGCCGGTGGACCCAGACGAGCTCGGCGTGGCCCTCAGCGGATTCGACTGGTGGTGCTGGGAGCCAAGTAAGCCAGTATCGGGTTGGTCTCTCTATCTCGCAGTGGATGACCCCGATACGGGGGAGGCATGGGCAATCGGTGCGAATGACCCCGGCGAGGAAGGCAATGAAGCCGAATCAAATGGCACCGGTGAAGAGGCTTAATTCTCGATGAATCTGCGGATTAGCCGGCTAGGCAAATGACTCCGATGAGTATTAGCCTGCTAGGAAGCAAGACGATCTAATTCAAGACAGTCTTATTCAAGACAATCTAATTAGTCAATCAAGTAATTAGTGAATCAAGTAAATAATGAATCAAGTAAATAATCCAAAAACTTTCCAACCTCGGGGGTAGCAATGCGCGTCTACGACAAGATCTACATCAATGGTTCATGGGTGTCATCCACGAGCAGCGAGACACACGACGTTATTAACGCCTCCACTGAGGAGCTAATAGCAACTATTCCTGAGGGAACTGCCGCTGATGTCGATAAGGCTGTTGCTGCTGCGAAGGCTGCATTCCCGAGTTGGTCACAGACCTCGCGTGATGAGCGTGCAAAGTACTTGCAGCGCCTCTCCGAGGGACTCAACGCTCGACTTGAGGAGATCGCGGCCTCCGTGACCGCAGAGGTCGGAACAATCAAGTTCTTTAGCCAAATCGCTCAAGCCGGTCTCCCCGCCGCAATGGCGCACTCATTCGTTGAGATTGCGGAGACCTACCAGTTCGAGGAGCAGGTCGGTGCATCACTCGTAGTGCATGAGCCAATCGGAGTAGTTGCATGCATCACTCCTTGGAACTACCCGCTGCACCAGGTAGTGGCGAAGATCGCTCCTGCACTTGCATCTGGATGCACGGTTGTATTGAAGCCGAGCGAGGTTGCCCCAATTACAGCGTTCATCCTCGCTGAGATACTCGACGACATTGGCTTGCCAGCCGGTGTCTTCAACCTCGTCTCTGGGCACGGAACAACTGTTGGTGAGGCGCTAGTAACTCACCCCGACGTTGCGAAGATCTCCTTCACCGGATCTACACGTGCGGGTAAGCAGATCATGGCGCTCGCCGCTCAGCACGTTAAAAAGGTCACCCTCGAGCTCGGTGGAAAGTCTCCTTTCATCATTCTTGAAGACTCTCCAGTTGATGAGGCAGTCAACGCTGGCTTCCAGTCTGCATACATGAACGGTGGGCAGACCTGCATCGCATGGACACGCATGCTCGTGCCTGCAAGCCGCAAGGACGAGTTCGTGGCGAAGGCTAAAGAGGTAGCGGAGTCTTACGCTCCCTGCGACCCAACCGGCGACACAATTGTTGGGCTTGGGCCGATGGCCTCAAAGGTTCAGCAGGAGCGCGTGCGTGCCTACATTCAGAAGGGCATTGACGAAGGGGCAACTCTTGTCACCGGTGGCGTTGAGCAGCCTGAGGAGTTCGAGAAGGGCTTCTACATCAAGCCGACTGTCTTTGCTGATGTTACGAACGACATGACCATTGCTCGTGAAGAGATCTTTGGTCCAGTTCTCTGCATCCTCACATACGAAGATGAAGATGACGCTGTGCGCATTGCAAACGACACGATTTACGGACTCAGCGCCGGTGTTTACTCAGCCAACAAGGACGAGGCAGTTCGTGTTGCCCGTCGCCTCGAGTCTGGCCAGGTTGACATCAACGGACCGCAGTTCAACCTTGCTGCACCCTTCGGTGGATTCAAGCAGTCTGGCCTCGGTCG
>JBAWWI010000100.1:0-7270 GCA_037146835.1 Actinomycetes bacterium
ACGCAACCCCTATCACTTATCGTGACCGGGCGAGTATATTTACCACTTAACGTGGCCGAGGAAATCAACGCCATTGGAGTTGTTGAGACTTTGCTCACGGTTGACCCAATCTCATTGAGTCTTTCTCAGAGCCTGAATCGTCTCGATTTGGTATGTGTTGACGACATTTCCCATTACCTGAGCGGGGTCCAGATCATCCTCTTGACATCTTTATCTAGGCCAAAGCCCGTTGGAGCGGGCCCCAGGACCGATTTCTTCGGTCTTCCAGAGATCCAAGGCAGGCTCCCTGGCCTGTGTTGCAGAGAGCGCGAAGCGCGGTATCGCGTTTGCGCGCAGTCGAGTCTTGCCCGACGCAGTCACCGACAAGTAACGGTAAGGTCGAACGATGACACGTACCGGTTCCAAGATACGAGTGCCGATCAATCGTAGGCTCGCTCTGGCTGCCGTCCTTGTCGTAATTTCTGCGGCAAGCGCGTGTAGCAGTTCCTCGACTCCGAAGTCCCGGCCGGTTGAGACGACGACAAAATCGTCTGCAGCGGCAGGTGGGCAGATTGATCGCTGCGCTACTCCACCGAAGAATCGGTTTATGGCTGATAGTGCTGCACCAATAGGCCACGTCGATGCAGCCCAAACGAACAGTACGCCGATCACTGGTCCTCGAGCCTCGAAGAGAAGACTCACGGCAAAGGAGATCCAGTACACGCATCTCGGACCAGGCCACTTTGGTCTTGCGATCTCCTCGAAGTACCCCAATGGCACTCGCGTGATCTGGAGCAACGGTGGCGACCGGATAGCAAAGCTTGATGAAAAGTCACTCGCCGTTCTCGCCGAACTTCCGCTTCCTGGTAAAGAGCTTCAGTCGAGCGACGCGGCGGACGCTGCGATCGCACAACTTGACAGTCAAACTGGCGGTGAGCTCGCAAACACTGCGATCAGCTTTGCTGGGCAATACCTCAAAGGCCTCGCTGGCGTCTACTACGCGCTCGACAGAGACAACACCCTTTTTGTGGGCGGAGCCGATTCGGTAATCGCCTACCAAGACAAGGTCAAGGGCGATCCGCTATCGCCAATCATCATTCGCAACGTTTGGAATCGTCCAGCAAATGTGCGCGGTCAATTTGCTGGGGTCAACATCACGTTTGATGGAAAACTCGTACTTGTCACTGACGAAGGTTGGGTCGTCGTACTTGACCGTGATTTCTCCCACTACGTTGCTGCTCCAATGCTGGGCGCCGAGGCCGCTGCAGCGCACAATGCCGAGATCGTCAAGAGCGGCCGTCAACTGGGCTCCGGTAGTTGGGTGAGGAACTCGGTCTCGGTAGACGCAAGCGGCGGGATTTACGTCGCATCGCTAGACCACATGCACAAACTCGTCTGGAACGGTAAGAGCCTCTCGACGTCGCTGTCAGATGGTGCTTGGTCGGTGCCTTACCTAAACGGCGATGGGCTCGGAACCGGCGCTACACCGGCGCTGATGGGCTACTGCGATGACCGTCTGGTCGTGATTACCGACGGAGAGACGCGTATGAACGTCGTGGCTTTCTGGCGCGACGCTATCCCGCGAGGATGGAGACAACTGACGGGTGCCCCGAGCCCCCGCATTGCAGCGCAGGTTGGGGTCACCCTGGGTGACCCGACAATGAAATCGATCCAAACCGAGCAAGGGGTAACAGTCGGCGGCTACGGCGCGCTCGTCGTCAACAATGCTCCAAAAACTATCCCCGATGGTTTCCCGGCCATCGGCGTTCGGATTCTCGTCGCCTACGCGGGCAGCGATCCCGCTTTCGCGCCGCACGGTCTCGAGAAATTCGAATGGAATCCTCGAACTCGGGCCATGCGCAAGGATTGGATAAACCAAGAGGTGAGCTCCGCTAATTCGGTTCCCATCGTGAGCCTTGGTTCGAACACCGTCTACACCGTCGGGTCCCGCGACTCGCAGTGGGCGCTAGAGGGGGTCGACTGGGATACCGGTAAGTCGACGCTTACATGGATCACGGGAAGTGGCCGCTACAACACGAACTTCGCCGGCCTCTTCCTAGACGAGCGCGGCCGAGTCATACACGGCACTGCGTTTGGATTGCTTAGGTATCCCAAGCGTTAAACGCGCCCTCGCCATCGGTCACATCAATCCCGAGGTGACCTCTCGTAAGTGGGTAACGTGGATCCTGCCGCCTAGACCTCTAGTACCACCGGGATCACGGCTGGTCGACGCTTTGTGCGGTCACTGATGAAGCGCCCCACGGCCCGGCGGGTATGGCGGCGCATCGTCTCGAAATCAGTGGCCCCCTCCTTCGCTGCGGCCTCAAGTGCAACGCGGACCACCTGCTTGGCCTCCTCGAGAAGATCCTCGGCCTCGGTGGCGTGCACCCAACCGCGACTGATGATCTCGGGGCCCGTCACGATCTCGCCGGTTCGCTTATCGATTGTGACGATTACCGCCACGAATCCCTCCTCGGCGAGCATGCGGCGGTCTCGAAGGACTACGTGGCTGATGTCGCCCACGATCCCGTCGACATATACATACCCAGCAGGGACTGCATCGCGTTCAACAGTGAGCCCCTTCTCGTCGAGGGTAACTGCATCTCCGTCCTCACAGACAATGATGTGATCGGCAGGGATTCCCGACTCCTCAGCAAGCACCGCGTGATGAACCATGTGCCGATACTCGCCGTGTACTGGTACGAACCACTCAGGTGAGGTGAGGTTGAGTACAAACTTCAACTCCTCCTGTGATGCATGCCCGGATACATGCACATCGTCATTACCGCCATGCACTACCTCTGCCCCAGCGCGGTATAGCGAGTCAATGACGCGCGAGACGCTGCTCTCATTCCCGGGGATCGCATGCGCAGAGATCACAACAACATCGTCTTTACCGATGTGCACCCATTTGTGTTCATGCGCAGCCATAAGTGAGAGAGCAGCCATAGGTTCGCCCTGTGAACCCGTGCAGATTACGCAGACCTCACCTGGGCTATAGCGCTCTATCTCTTCTACGTCGATGATCTTTCCTACCGGCACATCTAGCAGGCCCATCTCGCGAGCGAGGGTGATGTTGTTGACCATTGAGCGCCCTACAAAGGCAATAGATCGGCCAGCCGCTAGTGCCGCCTCGGCTACCTGCTGCACGCGATGGAGATGCGATGCAAAGGAAGCAACTACCACTCTCTTTCCTTCACGCTCTCTAAAAAGAGCGCGCATGCGCTTTCCGACGATTGACTCCGAGGGCGTATACCCAGGGCGCTCTGCGTTCGTAGAGTCTGAGAGCAGGAGACGTATCCCGCCCTCCCTACGCGCTATCTCACCGAGAAGGGCAAGATTTGTGCGCCGACCGTCAACCGGCGTTAGATCGAGTTTGAAGTCGCCAGTGTGGAGAATTGTCCCAGCAGGCGTGTGATAGGCCGCCGCAAATGCGTGTGGCACTGAGTGCGTTACAGGTATGAACTCAACATCAAAGGGCCCAATCTTTCTGCGCTCGCCATCGTTGACCGGGATGAGTTCGGTTCGATCAAGGAGGCCGGCTTCTTTGATGCGGTTACGCGCCATACCGAGCGATAACGGAGAACCAAAAATCGGGCAGGAGACATCGCGCAACAAATACGAGAGCGCACCAGCATGGTCCTCGTGAGCATGCGTAAGTACGACACCCTCGATTTGGTCGGCATGCTCTCGGAGGTAAGTGAACTCCGGCAGCACGAGATCGACACCGGGCATATCAGCCTCTGGGAACATAAGCCCACAGTCGACTAGGAGTATGCGGCCCTCCACCTCCATAAAGAGGCAGTTGCGACCAATCTCGCCGAGGCCTCCGAGAAATACAACACGAGTTGAGGGAGTCATCGCTCGCAGGCTAGCCAACGCCGCAAGGAGTAGAGGCCAGCAGCCCGATAAATAACAGGCATAGGTGTAGCGGACGCGGATCGGCCACCCTCGCGGGTGGCCGATCTTCGTTCGTATTTGATCAAGGGATTAGCACCGTGCGGTACTCGCCCTTGGCGCTACTAGGCAGTGCGGTCTTGAGAGACTGCATCGAGGCTGTCGTACTCAGCGCCGGTGTCTACCCAGTCCTCGTACTCGATCACACCGAGCTCGGTGAACTTCGTGCGAAGCCATCCGTCACCAGCGTCAAGAAGCCCAAGCTTCTTGCAGTTCGGGACGATCTTGGAGAAGAGCACTCCGGAGAACGCATTACGGCCCGGGTCGGCAAGGGTCAGCGTTAGGGCCTCCTTAACGTCTACGCCCATACGCTCCCATACCTCTTGCTGGAGGAAACGGTCACGCATACGCACCGCAGCTTCGTATGCAAACTCCTGACGCTCACGAATCTCCTTGGAGTTGAGCTCCGTGTAGAAGTCCTGCAGTGAGAGCACTCCAAATGCTACGTGGCGAGCTTCATCAGACATTACATAACGCAGCAGCTTCTTCAGCAGCGGCTCACTCGACATCTGCTGCATGAATCCAAAGGCAGCCAGCGCCAGACCCTCAACCATGATCTGCATACCTAGGTATGTCATGTCCCAGCGATCGTCCGAGATGATGTCATCAAGGAGCATCTTTAGGTGAGCGTTGACCGGGTAGTGGCCTGAGAGTTTGGTGTCTAAGTACCTAGCGAATACCTCAACGTGGCGAGCCTCATCCATTACCTGAGTCGCCGCGTAGTACTTAGCGTCGATCCACGGCACGGTCTCCACAATCTGGGCGGTACAGATAAGAGCGCCCTGCTCGCCGTGCATGAACTGCGAGAGAGACCAGTTCTGCATCTCGACACCGAGCTTCACCCAGTCGTCCTCGCCCCAAGTTGAGAAGACTGTTCCCTTGAGGTCAATTTCACCAAAAGTTGATTTGTTGGCATCTTGGTTCTTGCGAACCTCCGCCTCTTGATCCACAGGAATAGACCAGTCGAGGTCTGTCTCGGCGTTCCACTGAGAGGTCTTAGCCTTCTCATAGAGCTTGATCAGCGCTGGCTTTGAGCGCTCGTAGTCCCAGGTAAACAACACATCGGAGTTGGCGCGAACTGCGTGGATTACTTCGTCGACGTCGCTATTCGAGATTGAGAGAATCGCCTCAAGGTCATTTAGTTCGTCACGACCAAGCATGTCGTAGTTAGTAGTCATTTTTATTCCCCTTTTCTAGGTTGTTAATCGTTTTGCAGTTTGGTTTATATACCGGCATTCGACGTGCGAAGAGACTCAGGGACGATTCCAGGAAGGACGAAGTTTCGAACGGCATCGCGCACTACAACCTCATCTGCGATGACAAGGCGCGCGCTTGGCACTAGAAAAGCAAGCACGATACGCGCGCACCACTCCGAGCTTCGTACCACCATCTCTGCAGGAAGGAACCTTGAGAGGCTCGGCAAGAAAGCTCTAGCGGCAAGCAGAATAAAGTGCTCTCCGCCCTCAAAGGCGAGGTATGGCAATACTTGGTCTGGCTCATTCGAGAGAGCGAACTGCAGCGCGTCGTGGTTGGCCACCTCATTCGCTGCTACAGACATCATCGCGACAACCGCTTCTTCTAAATCGATCTGCTCTGCACCGGAGTTGTCGATGGCTGCGGATATACGCACGACCTCGGAATCAAAGGTGGCATTTATCAACGCCTGCTTATTCGGGAAGTAACGGTAAAGAGTCGCTCGCCCTACGCCGGCCTCCCGAGCTACATCGTCGACTGTGGTCTTAGCGACGCCATGACGAGACAGACAGATAAGCGTTGAGTCGAGGAGTCGTTGCTGGGTCGAGCTGCCAGAGGCCACGTCTGAGACATTAAAACGGATTGTGTATCATCGTCAACGTGTCAAAAGTCACAAATTTTGCGAGATATCCCTCTCGCTAGACCCGATTTAGGCCGAATTGGGCACTCTGCCCGCTTTAGTCCTAAGGGGCTTCGAGGGCCTCTGAGGTCAAGATTCCTGCAAGAAGGTGCTCCCGTACGAGGACTCTCGTCTCACGAGGATCTAAGAGATCCCAACTCCCGGGTGAGGCGATCAGAGAGAGAACTAGTCGCGCTGTGTACTCCGCGGCGTCCCCAACGCTTATCCCTGCCCGCAGTCGAGACTCTCTCTCCTCCTGCTCTAGAAGCGGCGTTAGGTACCCCACAATAAATCTCACGGGGCGCTCTGCCTCAAGTGTCATTAACGGCAGTAAGCGCTCTGGCTCTGTGCGAAGAATCGTCTGCAGGACGGCATGCTTAATAATCTCGGCGCGGGCCCACATCAGACCTTCCTCAATCATGCGCACAAAGCTAGGTGCCCCTGCTACCGCCTCCGCTAGCTGGGTGAAGAACCTCTCGAGCTCCCAGACCACGACCTCTCGAAGAAGGTCTTCGCGCCCTCCTGGGAAGACTCTGTAGATCGTTGCCCTCGAAAGGCCGGATTCACGCGCCACGTCCTCGAGGGTTGTGCGATCTAAACCATGGCGTGCGACACAGGAGTATGTGGCCTCAAGTATTCGCTCGCGAGTGGTTACCTCGTTGGGCATCGAAACCACTGAGACTAAAGGCCGAGAAGGGAATCAAGGCCGAGAGTAAGCCCCGGGAGATTTGCGACTTCGCGCACTGCTAGGACAACTCCTGGCATAAACGAACTGCGCTCGTAAGAGTCATGGCGAATAGATAGAGACTGCCCAGTAGTGCCGAGCAGAACCTCTTGATGAGCGACGAGGCCGCGGAGTCTTACAGAGTGAACACGTATTGCATCGGCGACAAGGCCTCCGCGAGCACCCTCAGCGATCACGGTCTGCGTAGGGTCTGGAGCCCACTCCCCCGAGGCCAAAGCCATGCGCTGCGCTGTAACCACTGCGGTTCCAGACGGGGCGTCGGCCTTTGCATCATGGTGAAGTTCAATAATCTCAGCAGTCTCAAACCACGGGGCTGCAAGCTCGGCGAAGCGCATCATCAACACCGCACCAATTGCAAAGTTTGCCGCTATTAACGCATTGGCCGACGAGGCATCAAAGGCTCCTCTAAAACTTGCTAAATCTTCGTCGCTAAATCCGGTGGTACCAACAACGCAGTGGACACCGTTCTCTGCACACCACAGAAGGTTCGAGCGAGCCGCTGAGAGAACTGTGAAGTCGACAACTACATCGGCACGGGCATCAAGTAGCGCCTGCGGAGATCCTGCGATCACGAGATCTGCGCCAGGCAAGAACTCTCCAATTGACCTTCCGGCGGCTGCAGGGTCTATCGCTGCGACGAGCTCCAACCCATCAGCCTCGATTACGGCATTACAGACCGCCTGGCCCATACGCCCTGCGGCACCAAATACTCCAAC
>JBAWWI010000101.1:0-7257 GCA_037146835.1 Actinomycetes bacterium
GACTATGTATCGGGATTCGATATTGACGTGGCTCGCTTAGAGGAGCAGTTTGGTGGGCTAGACCCGACCAACCCTGAGTCCATCGCTGCAGCCGCTGAGCAACCGGACGCAATTCTTGGAGCGATGCGCAGCCCACGGCAAGAGCCATCCGCTCGCGCATTGCGTTGCTTGGTAATTGCGATGGTCGGGTATGGGGATTGCATTCTTGAGCACTTAGCAAAACCACTTCTTCCGGAGTTTGGGAAGATCCACGAAGCGGTCCGTAGACATCGAGTAGACCAAGGCGACTCCGGGCGCTTCGTTGAGAATCTTCTCGGAATACGCCTAGATCGCGATGCAGTTTTGCTTGGGCAGAGTTTCTGCTCAGGCATTGTTGAGAGGGTTGGCTATGCGGGGCTCCATCAACTGTGGGAATCAGAGAGCATGCTCCCCACGACGAGCGAGCTCGAGGCCCCAGGACTCTGGCTGGCTCGCATTGAATTGCCAGAGGACCCTTCGGTCTAATCCCCGAGCTTTAAAGCAGGCGAGTTAAATCAGGCGAGCTAAATCAGGCGAGCTAGAGCAGCAGGGTTACCGCAGAGCCTCAACCTCTTGCACCCCTCGCAGCACTTGACCATTTAACAGATATGAAGGAGTGCCAGTGATGCCGAGCATCATCGCTTCCTCCAACGCATCTACAATGGCGTCTAAATAACGCTGCTGAGTCATCTCTGTTAGCACCGTTGCTGCGTCGAGCCCCACGTCGTTGATCAAGGTGTGGAGAACATCGCTGCGCCCTAGATCCAACCCCTCTTCCCAAGCTGCAGAGAAGAGACGCTCGTGTAGTTCCGCGTGCTTTCCCTGAGACCGTGCTACCTCCGCGGCCAAGAGTGCAGGGCGTGAACTCCAGACTCGATCAGATGCCCGAAGAGTTAAGCCGTCCTCTGATGCAAGCGCTTTTAAGAATCCATGCTTACCGCGTGGGCGCTCGAAACCGCCTGCAGGTATCTCTGGGTGAAGCTCATAGGCCCTCCAGTCAACCTCACCACTTTCGCTACTGTCACTAGTCAGTGGGCGCGCAACCAAAAGGCGCTTAAAGCCGATGTAAGCAAAGGGGCACGCGTAGTCAGACCAGGAAATAATCTTCATGTTGTTATCTGCATGTTGTTATCCGCGTCTCCACCCTGACTCTGGTCTCGAGTCGTCATCAAAATCGTCCCCCGAAATTTCGTCGTCGTCCGAATTGGGGCCACTCTCCACAAAGCGACCGTCGTACTCAATAGTTTCATCTACGTGCTCTGCTCGGCCGGCCCACGCTCCACGAGTTCGGAGCGATCCGATATACGTTGCAGTAGCGAACGCTAGGCCTAATCCGAGAGCGAAATAACCCTCACGTTCGGTTAATAGATCAAGCAAAGCAACAGGAATTAAAGCCCCGACTACCCATGCCAACTGGAAGCGCGTCTCAAAGCGAGCAAACGCTCTTCCGCGTAAGTGCTCGGGTCCGTCGCGCTGCAGAAGACTGTCAAAGGCAATCCGCCCGCACTGAGAAGCGAGCGCAATCACCAATACGATCAGCAGCGTCGAGAAACGCTGTGGGTACCGTGCGGCTATCAACGCCATGACTGCAGCAGCGAGCAACGTGGTTGAGAGTATTACTTCTTCTCTCACCCTGCGCCGGGCAATTGGAGCAACGAGTACCCCAACGAGTCCCCCTACTGCGCTTGCAGCCAACACTGCACCAAAAAACCACTTCGCTTCATTGCTAGACCGGAGGTGGAACGCTAGAAAGAATGCAAGGAACCCAACTGAGCCGCGCATGATTGTCATGGCGCTTCCCGCGAAGATGATGCTTGGAGCGTGTAGCTCACCAACCTCTTCTTGGGTCTCAGGGGTGGTAGAAGCCTTCGCTTTTGGAATGCGGAGTGCCAAAATGCCGCCAATAAGAAACATCAACGCTCCGAAGCGGAGCGACCAAGGTGCGC
Source organism: Actinomycetes bacterium (assembly GCA_037146835.1). GTDB lineage: Bacteria > Actinomycetota > Acidimicrobiia > IMCC26256 > IMCC26256 > IMCC26256. Next base: position 1,965 of record JBAWWI010000101.1, read on the forward strand.
CAACTACAGCGATGATCCCTGCGCCGAGAACCCCGCCAGCAGTGCTCGTCATAACCCCAATCAATGCGAGACGCGAGTTGGCATCTACTAGTGCTTCATCTGATTTAACAACCGCGGGCACCAGTGACGCTTTTGCAACTGTGTGCCCTTTCGCAAGGACCAATGCAAAGAATGCCAACGGGTACAGATAGAGCGTGTCGAGTTGCCCAGCCATCAAGAAGCAGGTAAGTGCACGCCCAAATAGGCCGATGGCCATCAGGGTCCGCCGCCCAGCCGTTGATCGGTCGAGTGCTGGTCCGATAATTGGGGCAACGACTGCAAACGGCGCCATCGTCAGGAGCAGGTACAGCAGGACCTGAGAGCGCGACTTGTAAATATCCTGACTGAAAAATATGGACCCAGCTAGGGAGACCGTAAGAAGCGCGTCACCAAATGAACTCACACCCTGGACCACTGCAAGTCGTCCAAAATCATTGAGCGCGTAGGTTTTTGGGTCACGATGAAGCACAGTGCTCTCCACGGTAGCCCCCATCTGGGGCATAGGCGGGTGCTACTTGGCCTCTTGTTCACCTTCTATCCACCGGAGGGGGGATGTCTCGCTGCCAAACCGCAACATGGCTTGTTTAACCTGCTCTGCATGCGCTCGTGGACCTTCTCTTTTAGGGTTGGCAACACGCCAGCGCAGCCCAGCGGAACTTCCCCCCCTCCGCTGGACCGCCTGTCGGCCGGGGCGCCCAAGCCCTCGCGGCTCCCCGGCCCGACTCGCGGGGGTTCCGAACCCAAATGACGGCTCTCGCCCCTCTACGAAGCCAGAAATCTCGGATAGGTAGCATCAACCCCATGGAGCCCGAGATCACCCCATCCCCTAATAGCCAACGCCTTCTAAATCGAGAGCTCTCATGGCTTGATTTCAACGAACGCGTACTAGCACTCGCTGAGGACTCCACCCGGCCGCTACTCGAGCGAGCCAAGTTTCTCGCGATCTTCTCTACCAACCTCGACGAGTTTTTTCAGGTACGCGTATCTGGTCTGCGGGAGCAGATGCAGGCCGGTATCCGGACTCGCTCTGCAGATGGAATGGACCCGCTCGCTCAGTTGCAAGCAATCAGAGTGCGGGTGAACGAGTTGGTTACCCGCCAGTCGAAGGTCTTTACAGGCGAGATTGTTGATGCACTATCTGGCGAGCAAATTCTCTTCCCAGAATGGGAGACTCTCGACGAGCAAGACCGAGCCGAGTTGGAGGCGCTTTTCCGCATCCGCATTTACCCTGTGCTCACTCCATTGGCAGTGGACCCCGCTCATCCCTTCCCCTTCATCTCGAATCTCTCGCTCAACCTTGCGGTAACTGTGCACGATCCAGCGAGTGGAGAGCAGCAGTTCGCTCGAATCAAGATTCCATCAAACCTTCCAAGATTTATTGGCCTGAAAGATGGTTATAGATTCATACCGATTGAAGAACTCATCTCGCGCAATCTCGCCGAGCTCTTCTTTGGCATGCAGATAATTGGTTGCCAAGCATTCCGCGTAACGCGCGATGCCGATTTTGAGCTAGAGGATGAAGCCGCTGATTTGATTGAGGCGATTGAGTCAGTATTGGTTCAACGCAAGAGATCCGGCGACGTAGTGCGACTTGAGGTAGGCGCAGATATGCCGTCCGATGTGCTTGACATGCTCTGCCGCGAGCTTGAATTTCCCTTACATGAGGTGAACATCGTCGATGGTCCGCTCGACCTGTCGGGCCTCTCAACAATCTACAAACTTGATCGACCCGAGCTCAAGGATGAGCCTTGGACCCCAATCACGCCTGCACCGCTAGTACGTGCAGAGGGAACTGCCGACATTTTTCGAACTCTCCGCAGCCGAGACATCCTCGTGCACCACCCTTACGAATCCTTTGCTGGCTCGGTTGAGGCATTCGTGGAGCAGGCCGCACGCGATCCGAAGGTGCTCGCAATTAAGCAGACGCTTTATCGAGCAGGTGGGCCGGAGAGCACAATCGTCAACGCTTTGGTTCGTGCCGCTGATGCCGGCAAGCAAGTAGTTGCACTCGTAGAGCTAAAGGCCCGTTTCGATGAGCAGACGAACGTGGATCGAGCTCGCGACCTTGAGGAAGCGGGCGTTCATGTCGTCTACGGACTCGTCGGCCTAAAGACTCACACCAAGGTCCTGCTCATCGTGCGCGAAGAGCCAGACGGGCTTCGTCGCTACTGTCATATCGGTACCGGCAACTACAACGCTGTCACCGCAGGCCTCTACGAAGACATCGGACTTCTCACTGCTGACCCGGAGATTGGTGAGGACCTAACGGACCTCTTTAATCACCTAACGGGTTACGCGCGCGGCAAGACGTACCGCAAGCTGCTTGTTGCGCCGAATTCCTTAAGGAGCGGCATGATCGAGCGAATTCGCACTCAGGGAGAACTTGGGGCGAACGGTTACATCATGATGAAAATGAACAGCCTCGTAGACCCAGAGATCATCGATGAGCTATACGCCGCAGCAACAGCTGGCACCAAGATTGACTTAATTGTCCGAGGAATCTGCTGCCTTCGCCCTGGGGTGCCTGGCCTCTCGGAGGGTATTCGTGTTCGCTCTGTAGTCGGAAGATTCTTGGAGCACTCGCGCATCTACAAATTTGGTGCTGACCCTACAAGCGCCGAGTACCTAATTGGGTCTGCCGACATGATGCCGCGCAACCTAGACAGGAGAGTTGAGGCGATTACACCGATAACCGATCCGCGACTCTGCGCACGTCTGGAGGAGATCCTCACAATCGAACTCGATGACGACGTATTGGCGTGGTCACTCGGCGCAGATGGCGATTGGAGCAAGGTGCCCACCACACGCGGTGTAGATACTCACGCAACACTCGGTCAAAGAACTCGACAAAGATCTCTTACGTCATGAAGCCAACTCTCGACATCGTTAGGGCAGCAGGTGGAGTAGTACTGCGCGAGGTTGACGGCAAGACGCAAGTGGTTGTGGTCCATCGTCCGCGCTACAACGACTGGAGCCTCCCCAAGGGCAAGTCTGAAGATGGCGAGACCGACGAAGAGACCGCAGTGAGAGAGGTCGAGGAGGAGACTGGTTGGAGGGCAGAGATAGAGGCCACGCTTCCGTCCTTTGAGTACACAGACCAAAAGGGGCGACCCAAGATCGTTATTTGGTTCTTAATGCGCGCGATAGTTGAGAGCGGCTTTACTCCAGATGAAGAAGTAGACGAAGTGCGCTGGTTGCCATTCGACGAGGCAGACCAGTTGCTCACTTACAGCATGGACCGCGACCTCCTAAGTGGGGCTCGATCATGAACATTTCCCACACCGTCTATGTGGTGCGCCACGCCAGAGCTGGAAGCAGAAGCTCTTGGGATGGGACCGACGATCGTTTGCGCCCGCTAAACGGACGTGGTCAACGCCAAGCACTTGCGTTAGCGACAGTGCTCAGCCCGCTAGTTAAGACTGTGCACTCCAGTCCTTACCTTCGGTGCGTCGAGACCGTCGCTCCTCTCGCAACGATTATCGGTGCAGATGTAGACATCCTCGACTCTCTCTCCGAGGGAGAGTCATGGAGAGATGCGCTCTCCTTAATCGAAGCGACAAACGGCCCAACAGTTTTCTGCACGCATGGTGACGTTCTTGGAGATCTCATTAATGCTCTCGAGGAGCAAGGAGTGTCAATCTCCGGATACGGCATAGAGAAAGCCTGCACCTGGTCGCTTACTGTTTCCAAAGGCGCGGTTGCAAGTGCCAGATACGCTCCACCACCAGAGGCTTGATGAAACGCTCATTGAATATCCTTGTTACGAATGATGATGGAGTCGACTCCAAAGGGATTTACGCGCTTGCGCGGGCTCTCTATGAGGCTGGGCACAGAATCACAGTTGTCGCGCCGAGCCGAGACTGGAGTGGCGCTGGAGCATCCATAGGCCCCATACACCTAAACGAACCAATCCCGGTTACAAATCATGTCTGGGACGAGTTTGAAGGCGTAGACGTATACGCGATCGATCGACCACCCGCTACCGGAGTCTGGGCCGCTTGCCTTGGAGCGTTCGGAGAGATCCCTGACCTAATCGCATCCGGTATTAACCCCGGCGCTAATACCGGCCACCTCACACTCCACTCAGGGACAGTCGGTGCCGCTCTAACAGGCTCCGCTTTCGGGGTACCTGGGATAGCACTAAGCCTTGAGTGGGCAGCCGCTGGCGAATACCAATGGGAGACAGCTGCTCGGTTTGCACCGGCAGCTGCGGAGTGGGCCATAGAGGCAAGCGGCGAACTCATGCCTGCTGTACTCAATGTCAACGTACCGAACCGTCCTTTTGCAGATGTATTAGGAGTACGTGAGGCGCAGTTGGCTCGCTACGGAGAGGTGTGGGTAAACAATGCCGATCACAGCGGAGGGGACCTGCGCCTCACGTTCGAGGGCGGAGGACGCGAACCAGATCCGCAGAGCGACGTTGCTCTAATCGGTGCCGGTTACGTGGCTGTGACTCCACTCGTCGGCATTTCGCGTGGCTCTCTCACCGGAGCTGCTGAGCAAGTCTCCAAAACTCTTATCGATTAGCCCAAGGTCTTAGAGGAGGGGTCTTAGAGAAGGCCTCTGAGAGGAAGCGTCTCAGAGCAAGCCTTTCCGCGTAAGGGTTTCCGAGTACGCGTTTGCCTAGTTGCTCACGTATGCTCTGCAGACAGCACGCGAGGGAATTTCACGCTTTATCAGACCCTCACTATGAAGACCCTCACTATGAAGACCCTCACTATGAAGACCCTCACTATCAAGACCCTCACTATCAAGACCCTCACAATCAAACCCCGTCACTACTAAAACCTAATAACTGGAGAATGCGAATGTCGCTCGAAGTAGGCCAGATTGCACCTGATTTTACCCTCAAGGATCAAGCGGGCAACGACGTAAGCCTCAGCGACTACCGCGGGATGCAGCCAGTAGTAATCGTCTTCTTCCCGTTTACATTTACTGGTGTATGCCAAGGAGAGCTCTGCGAGATTCGCGACGATCCTTCTACCTTTGAGAATGCTGGCGCTGCGGTACTCGCTATCTCCTGCGACACGCGTCATGCACAAGGTGTCTGGGCGGAGCGCGAGGGATTTAGCTTCCCTGTGCTCTCAGACTTCTGGCCACACGGGGCAACTGCACAGGCTTATGGCGTCTTCAACGAGGTAGTCGGCTGCGCTAACCGTGCATCTTTCGTTGTAGACAAAGAAGGAAAGATCGCAGCTACCTTTGCTACAACAACGCTCTCGACTGCGCGTGCACATGACGAGTACGGCAAAGC
>JBAWWI010000102.1:0-7108 GCA_037146835.1 Actinomycetes bacterium
TTTAGTAAGCCAGTTTTTTGAATTTAAGACTCGACGAGACTTAAGGACTTGAGTACATGAAGGACCCTTTAGGTGATGCGCCACGCGTCGACTCTCGACGCGCAATTCTTGGCGTCTCCGTAGCTATCGCATTGTTCGTTGTCTTGATTTTTGTTCGGCCCTCAATGGCGATGACCATCGCAATAGCAATTGGGCTCATATTTACGATCATGCTTCACGAGGCTGGCCACTTAATTGCAGCCAAGCGTGGAGGGATGAAGGCAACAGAGTTCTTTGTTGGTTTCGGACCGCGACTCTGGTCATTCCGCCGCGGAGAGACTGAGTACGGGATCAAGGCAATCCCCGCAGGTGGATACGTGCGCGTAATTGGAATGACCAATCTCGAGGAGGTTGAGCCAGAGGACGAGGCCCGCACCTATCGCTCTGCTCCCTACAAGCGCAAAATGGTGATGATCCTTGCGGGTGTAACAGTCAATCTGCTCCTCGCTTATTTATTTACCTTTGCAATCCTTGTTGGTAGGGGCCAGGACTCTGTATCGACTCGCGTTGGGTCGGTATCTGTTGAGTCTCCTGCTCAGATTGCAGGCATGAAGCCTGGGGATCGCGTGCTCTCAATCGGGGGAGTAGAGATCAAAGACTGGGACCAAGTCTCTCCGCTAGTGCGAGCAGCGGACGGTAAGCCTATGAAGATCGAGGTTGAGCGAGATGGAGTAACCAAAGTGCTCGTCGCTACTCCAGAGGTGATCGATGGCGTTGTGCGAATTGGAATTACAGCATCCATCGAGACCAACCGTGTTCCAGTCGTAACAGCGGTTGGCCGCTCGGCAACGGTGATTATGGACGGGGCCAGCCAAACGGTTACAGCGCTAGGTGACATTGTCTCGCCATCCGGGGTATCCAAGTACACCAAGACTGTTACGAGCCCAGGTACCAAGGGCGGCTTCTCTGAGAATGAGCGCCCGAGATCTGTTATCGGGATAGTCGCCGATGGTGGGAGTTTGGTCGGGAACGACTTCTGGGGATTACTCGGACTCCTTGCGGCGATCAATGTGTTCCTTGCGCTCTTCAACTTGATTCCGTTACTTCCCTTTGATGGCGGGCACGCAGTAGTAGCCACCTTCGAGGCGGCTGCATCCAAGATTCGCGGCCGACGTGTCGTGATTGACCAGCGGCATCTTTTCCCAGTGACGGCAGTTGTAATGGCCCTACTGCTGATGCTCGGGCTCTCAACGATGTACCTCGACCTGCGCAGCATCGTCTCGGGGACTTGAGTAGTCGGTCACTTATGGCCGCTTCGGTCTGACCTAGCGGCGATCTAGTCGTAGGCTGCAACCAATGGATGAGCCACTGCGAACTACCCGATCTGTTAGGCGCGTTACTCGACAGTTGATGGTCGGAAAAGTCCCGGTTGGGGGTGGCGCTCCAGTAACGATTCAGTCGATGACCACTACCAAGACCTCTGATGTTGAGGGCACCTTGGCGCAGATCTACGCACTCGCCGCCGCAGGTGTCGACATCGTGCGCTGCACATGTAATGACGAAGAGGCTGCAGAGGGTCTTGCGCATATCGTGCCCCGTTCACCGGTTCCGATCGTCGCTGATATCCACTTTCAATATCGCTTGGCTTTGGCCGCTATGGAGGCAGGGGTACAAGCGCTGCGCCTCAACCCTGGAAACATACGCAAGCCTGAGCACATCAAACTTGTTGCGAGTGAGGCCAAAGATCGGGGCCTGCCGATTCGCATAGGTGTAAACGCCGGGAGCCTTGACCCCGATATTGCAGAGCGTTTCGGTGGATCAACGCCAGAGGCACTAGTTGCATCGGCAATGCGCGAGCTTGAGTTTTTCGGAGAGGTTGGTTTCGAAGACTGCAAGATCTCTGTGAAGTCATCCAATGTCGCGGTAATGATCGATGCCTACAGATTGCTCTCTGAGACTGTCGACCACCCTCTCCATCTTGGTGTAACCGAGGCAGGCCCTCCGCCAGCCGGGCTAGTTAAGTCGACCGCTGGAATCGGCACTCTTCTTGCTGAAGGTATCGGCGACACGATCCGCTACTCGCTTACGGCGGACCCTGTTGAGGAGGCGAGAGCGGGGCGTACCCTCCTTGAAGCTCTTGGCCTGCGCGAACGTCGCGGACTCGACCTAATTGCCTGCCCGTCTTGTGGACGCGCCGAGGTTGATGTCATCAAGGTAGCGAAAGAGGCGATGGAGGCCCTGGAGTCTCGCAATATCCCATTGCAGGTTGCTGTCATGGGCTGTGTAGTAAACGGACCTGGCGAGGCTCGCGAGGCCGACCTAGGAATCGCAGCCGGTAAGGGGAGAGGGCATCTATTCGTTAAAGGGCATGTTGTGCGCGTTGTCCCTGAGGACGAGATGGTTGAGGCGTTGATCGAGGCTGCAGAGCGCATTATGGAGGACGGCATCGAGGCTGTGATTGCCTCCGCAGAGGTCGGTGCAGCCGAGGAGGCAGAGGCAGTTCGCGTCGAACTTCTTGGTAGCCAGGGTGATGATGCAAATAACTCTGCATCGCGTGTGGCGCGTATCCGCGAGATTGCTGAGTAGTACGCGCTTTTGTAGTTAGAGCGTTTTTGCTACCCGCGGTGCAGTCTGCGTGTGGCCCGCTTTAACTCGGCACCAGTGAGCGACGCGTACGCGAGACGCTCTGCACGGTATTGCTCTACAAGATCATCTACGAGAGGCTCGAGAGAGATTCTTGTTGTGTAGCTGATTAGGTAATCGGCTAGGGATGGATTTCGCGCAAGAGCCGGGCCATGTAGGTAGGTTCCGATAACTCCATCTCGCAGCACTCCGTCTACGCCATTGCCGTTCCCCCTGCCCGCAATCACTCTGCCGAGTGGAGCCTCATCTGGGCCAAGAAGAGTGCGACCGCCGTGGTTCTCGAAGCCAGTTAGTAGTGGCAGACCTGAGGCTTGAGCAGGCTCAATCACTACCTCGCCGATGATTCGATCGCTCCCAGCGGTTGTAACCATGTCTATAAGTGCAATCCCCTGAAGCTCAGATCCATCGGCCGCCGCATAACTATTGCCGAGGAGTTGAAAACCAGCGCAGACAGCAAATATCGCAGACCCCGCCTTGATTGATCGCTCAATGGTTGCCTTAGCGAGCATCAACCCCTCGGCCGCTGCGACCTGAGCGGCATCCTCGCCACCACCCAGCAGATAAATATCGCACGATTCCGGTATCGAACTCCGTGCGTCGATCTCGATTACTTCGGCGGTAATTCCGCGTGCGCGCGCACGACGTGCAAGCACAAGGGCGTTGCCCTTATCGCCATAAGTGCCTAGGAGGTCTGGATAGATGAGTGCGATGCGAAGTGTGGACTCCATCACCAGAACCTCTTGGTTAAGTGCGTGAACTGAGTGTAAGAAGCGATTATGTCTACTTCTTTACCGCCTGCTGCGAGCGCCGCCTTAAGTGGGTCGGCCTCAACGATGCACTCAACACCTGCATAGCGAAGCCGTACCGCCACGTCTAGAGCGCGCTCTCCACTTGCAACAACACTCAGACCTTGAAGTGCCTCAAAATTAACGTCGTATAACCACGACGTATCACGTCCATCAGCGATGTGGGCGTTGACTGCGAGCACAACGCCGGCGTCGCGCCCCTTGAGCCAGTTGAGTACCTCTGTCCAGCCCGCAGGGTTCTTTGCAAGGATCACGCGCGCCTCGCGGCCATCATCGAGGCGGTGCTTGGAGAATCTGCCAGAGACAACCTCAACGCTGCTCATAGCCTTGATCGCGTCCTCTGCAGGTATCTCAAAGTGCGCCTCTGCAACTGTCGCAGCGAGGGCGGCATTCATGAGATTCCATGTTCCAGGTATTGAGAGGTCGAGGTGGATTCTTCGCTCGCCTGCAATGAAGTACTCGCCATCAAGTCGGTAATCTGCCTTCGGCTCGCAGAATGTGCAGGAGCTGCACTTGAATCCATCGTCGCTCCATGTAAGGAGTTCGCTGCACTGCGGGCAGGTGGTCGCGTCGTGTATCCACGGAATCCCTAGTGCAACCCAGGTGACGCTCGCTGGGAGTGATGCATATACAACGTGGGGATCTGAGGAATTTGCGATTACATGACGCGTGGGGTCTGCCTCTGTAATCGTGCGCCAGCGTTTGACTATCGCGTTGACCTCGCCCGAGCGATCTAGTTGGTCTCGGCTTAGGTTGCCAAATACCAGTAGCTCTGGTGAGAGCGGATCTACGACATGTGTTAGCCAACGCTCGTCGACCTCAAGAACCGCAACGGATGGCGCGTGCGGAGCCGCGAGAGCACCAGTTACCCCACTGGCCATATTTGCACCGGTGTGGTTGGTCACGACATCTATCCCGGCGGCGCGCAGAATGTCAGCGATTAGCCGTGTAGTGGTGGTCTTGCCGTTCGTAGCAGAGACGCAGATCACCCTGTCTTGCGCCCCAAGTTTGGTGAGGAGTCCAGGGTCGATGGCGAGCATTATCCGCCCGCTTACCTGGGTGCCTGCGCCGCGACCTGTTATGCGGGAGGCCCAGCCTGCAAGGCGACCAATGGTGATCGCTGCTTGGCTTCGGGCTCTGCTCACCTGCGCATCATCGCACCAATCGAGCTAGTGCGGTGTAATCGTTACCTCAGTCGTGTATCCCGCACTCTGTCTTGTCAACGCTCGACCAGCGCCCGGATCGAGAGTCATCCCCAGTGGTCTGGCGCGTGCATGGCCAGCAACCTATAGATGCATATCCGCGGTCGCTAAGGGGATGGACGGGGAGTTCATGGTCCTTTACGTACCCCTCGATGTCGAGATCGGTCCAGGTAGCAATCGGATTTACCTTTACAACTCCTCGACCAATGTCGTACGAGACAATCGGAGCATTGCGTCTCTGCTCGGTCTCGCTGCGACGCAGTCCGGTCATCCAAGCATCACGCCCAAGAAGGGCTCGCTCTAGCGGCTCAACTTTGCGAGCCTTGCAGCACGCGTCAGTATCTGTGACCCACTGATCCTCAGCGGCATTTACAGGTGCCATGATCTCGACATCGAGGTTGTAGCGACGCCTGAGTTGCTCTGCATACCAGAGCGTCTCAGCGAAGTGGTATCCGGTATCTAGAAAGATGACCGGCAAGCCCGGCACTGTGCGTGCTACTAAATCAACAAGCACTGCATCTTGGAATGATGATGCAAGGACAATCCGATTCTCGAAGGTCTCGGCCGCCCAAGCAATTATTCGTGATGCGGGGGAGTGCTCGAAGGTCTCGTTAGCACGCGAGATCTCACCAAGGTCTGGAGTTTTGACGCGAGGAAGCTCCAACGAATGTGTCATGTTGCGCACTCGCCCTCTCCAACCTCGGATACGTAAGGGCCGGTCTCGTCGAAGTCGGTGTAGAACTCTGGGTGCTCGTCTGGGTCGGGGAAAACATCAAGCTCAACGAGTGTCGAACCGATCGCTTGGGCTCCGCCGCTACGATCTAGCCAGCCACCGAAGGTCTCGCCTGCAGTTCGTTCTTCAGCGAAACGGCCAACAACGCGCACAACTGCTTCGCTGGCAGCCTTTGCGGGGAGCTTCGTGGCCTTAGCCCCGAAAGCGATCTCCATCTCGCCGACGCGTCCACCAAGAAGCATCTGGTACCCGGGAGCGGCGCGGCCATGTGCGCGACGCTCGAGGCCAAAGAAGCCAATATCGGAGGTGTGGTGCTGTCCGCAGGAGTTAGTGCATCCTGAGATGTTGACGCGTACGCCACCAACTTCAGAGAGGCCAGCTTCCTCAAGTGCTCGTGCAATGTCATCGCCAAGCCCGCGAGACTGTGTTACTGCAAGGTTGCAGGTATCCGCGCCTGGGCATGAGACCACATCGCGTGCAAGCTCTGCACCAGGGGCGCCGAGGTTTAGCGCAATGAGGCGTTCATGTACAAGCGGCAGGTCGCCCTCGGCGAGGCCGCGTAATACAAGGTTCTGACGGTTGGTGATGCGCATCTCGCAGGCGAGCTCGCGCTGGAGCGCTGCGAGGCCGCGAAGTTGAGCCGACGTAAGGTCGCCGAGGTGGGCATGTGCGTAGGCGCTGACAGTCTTGTTGGCACGCCCGCGAACCACATTTGCCATATCCCAGCGGCGGAAGGGGTCTAGGCCATTAAGGGTTACCTGCACGCCTCCATCTGCGGAGACTGCGGTACCGGTGCCGGCAGGAGAGTCGCCGTTGGTGCGAACAATTACAGGTACTCCGCCTGGCCAAGTTGCTGATGCACGCAGGAACTTGCGCTCCTTGATGATTCGCTCGCGCACCTCATCGATGCCCATGTTCTCAACGAGCCATTTCATGCGGGCACGTAGTTTGTTGTCGCGGTTTCCGTAGTGGTCGAATGTGCGCAGGATCGCCTCGATAGTGGGGAGCAGATCCTCTCGACTCGTGAACTCCTCTAGCGCCTGTGCGGGGAATGGATTTGCTCCAAGGCCGCCTGCAAGGAACACGCGGAATCCAGGCTCAACTGTTCCATCGGGTAACGGCTGTGAGACTGCGATTACACCTACATCGTTGAACATTGCTTGTCCGCAGTCAGTTGCGCATCCAGAGAAGTTGATCTTGAACTTTCGCGGAAGACGCTGTGCAATTGGGTTGCGAAGAAAGAGGTCTGCAGTTGCCTGCGCCCAAGGAGTGATGTCGAGTACCTCGAATGGGCACGCACCCGCAAGGTGGCAGCCAGCGACGTTACGCACAGTGTCTCCGCAGGCTTCGCGAGATGTGAGGCCGACAGCAGCAAGGGCACGAAGAACCGCGGGGGTCTCGCGGAGCTCTACAAAGTGAAATTGAATGTTCTGTCGAGTGGTTAGGTGGCCCCAGCCGCGTGAGTAAGTATCTGCAATATCAGCGAAGGCCTCGAACTGCTCTGGGGTGACTCCTCCGTAGGGGATCTTCACCCTGATCATCTGATTCGTTCCGCCCTGGCGCTGGCCGTAGATGCCTTGGTTCAGACGCGAGACACGAAAGACGTCTTCATCTAGGTCGCCGGCTAGGTACTCCTCAATATTGGCCGCGAAGCGGTCGATCTCCTCAGCGACTTCACGGTCAAATTGCTCGCTTGAGATTGGGGCGCTGGAGATAGGGGAGATTGGGGGGGTGGAGGTCATGGG
>JBAWWI010000103.1:0-6811 GCA_037146835.1 Actinomycetes bacterium
GAAACGCCCACACAGAACTCCAATCCGCTATGGCCGCCATAGAGGTAGATGTTGTAGATGCTGCCGGGGCACGCGAACTTGTGGGTTTGGCGGATGAGGTGCGCCGCAGTGGCGACTCGCTGCGCACTATTGCCGTGGGGCAGGTAGAGCGCACCAATGGCTGGAAAGGCCAAGGCGCGAAAAGCATTTCAGAGTGGCTCTCTATTGAGACTGATTGTGCTCATTATGAGGCTCAATCGGTTGTCGTGCTCGCTGGTCAGCTCCAGCACCTGCCTGTTACTCAGGCAGCATTGCGAAGCGGCACTCTCTCAAATACGCAGGCAATCGAGGTAGCCCGTGGGGCGATCGTTGCACCGAATACTGAGACTCAACTTCTAAACCTCTCCAAGCATGTAACGGTTCGCGATCTTCGCGATGCGACTAATCGTGTGGTTGCAGCCGCTACAGATGAGGCAGAGCGACACAGGCAGGTACACAAGAGTCGATACTTAAAATGGTGGGTTGGCGAGGATGGGGCGTGCAACCTTAAGGGGAGGATGACAGTTGCGAATGGTGCGCTCGTTAAGGCTGCTCTCGCACCACTCCAAGATTCGATTTTCAAGCAGGCTCGCAAGAATGGAGACCACGAAAGACCGGAGGCCTACGCCGCAGATGCCCTTATGGCGCTATGCGCTGCGAAGACTGCGAGTACGACGAAGACGACTCGCCCTAACGCTGTGATCAATATTCGTGTCGACATCGATGCGCTCAAGCGTGGACGCACTGAGGATGGCGAACTCTGCGAGATCCCCGGCGTCGGTCCGATTCCTGTCGCAACGGCAACAGAGTATTTGGGTGAAGCATTCTTAAAACTTCTTGTAGTCGATGGAGTAGACGTCAGAACAGTTGCGCATATGGGGCGCGCGATCCCGGCACCATTACGCACCGCTATTGAGGAGCGCGACCGTGTCTGCCAAGTACCGACGTGCGACATGACTATCGGTCTAGAGATAGATCACATCAAACCCTTCGCTGAGGGCGGCCCTGCAAGCCTTGAGAACCTTGTGCGGCTCTGCAAGCGACATCATCTTCAAAAAACACATGACGGTTATCGACTCGAGAAGATCGAGGAGAGCCCACTCAACGGTTCAAAGGGCACACCCTGGAGATGGAGGCCACCACCAGATACAAGTTGAGTTCTATAAATTTAGGCTCGCGCAACAAGTGAAAAATAAAACGAGACTCTCCAAAGATGGTTTGTCGCTAAGGGATCCGCGATGCTTGGCCTCTCTAAGTGGAGAAGTTCAGAGGCAGTCAATTCCAACCCCAAATTGATCCCTTGCACCGACTCTGCACAAATTCATTCCAGGTCCCCCCCAAATCACGTTGCTCCCTGCGCTACCGGAGATTGTGTCATCTCCGGTATCGCCGCCAATGCTGTCGTTACCTGGACCGCCGATTGCCTTATCAGCGCCCGAGCCCGCGAGAATTGAGTCATCACCAGGGCCACCAACCGCCCTATCAATTCCACTTCCAGCATTGAGAGCATCGTTCCCTTTTCCGCCGTTTAAGGTGTCGTTACCCGAGCCACCAAATAGCGCGTCGTTGCCATCTCCGCCGTTTAATCGGTCGTCACCCGGGCCACCCAAGAGAGTGTCGTCGCCGAGCCCGCCGATTAGCCGATCATCGCCACCCAAACCGCAGATCACATCATTGCCATCGGTTCCGCGCAGCGTGTCATTACCTGGTGTGCCTGTAATTGTGCAAGCGGGGAGCCCTACCTCTCTAGAGAGAGCGACTGGCATTGAGCCGACTGAGCCGACGCTGAGAGGGTTGAAGGCGGCGACGGGACTAGGGGGAGCCTCTAGGTCGAGTGCAACGGAGGTGCATGAAGTGTGTGTGTTGTTCGAAATGCTCAACATATCAACACAGGTTTCATAGAGACCAGGGGCACGAGGGTTGACGAGTAATGCCTTACCTGCCGGAGCAAAGATTTGGGACGTTAATCTGTAAGAGCTACCAGAACAGAAAAAACTATTCGCAGAGCCGTTGGTTGGGAGGAGCCTTGAAAACGCGGTGTAGGTCACCTCACCGGTAGCTGAGACACTCCGAAGGATTTGGTAATAAAGGGAACCGAAGGGAGCTGTGCTGCCGGCATCAACCACTTTTAGCTCAGCAACCTGTGTCGGGAGGGCAGGAATTTCCCAATCCTCATCCCAAATGAAAGTACCTTTCTCTATGTCGGTGCCGCCCTCACATCCAAAAAAAACGTACTCCGAGGTGAAGGTAAATCCGCCAACGATCTCCCCTTGTTGAGGGCGCTCTGATATTGGGCTTGGTGGCACACCCGGGTTGGTATCAGCATGGGCAAAAAGACTCCCTTGAGCGAGGTGAATAGAGATAGTGCCCTCGAACTCGGAGACTGGACCCACCCCGCTCCATACAAGTCCAGTCGTTGCACCAGCAGTTCCGGAGTCTGGAATGTAAGAGTATGACGGAGCAACTACTGCGGAAGCTCCAGATGCGATGGGGGCAAACATGCTGGCTGCAAGTATCAAAAATACTGCAACTCCAGCGTAAATCCGTTTGGAGGAGCTCTGCGCTCGAAGGGTATTTCTGCTTTCTGAGAACGTGTTCTGAGACTGGCGCAAAGGAGACCCCTCCGGTTTATTACGTTTGCATAAGCAAATAACCGTAACCCTGATTGCACATTTGGTCAATTATGAAGCTTCGGGAATACCCCGGAACTCGCTACGAGACTGTTATCTGGGTTGTCGGAGCAACGCTTACTTGACGTCGCCGTCGTGATCAGCGTCTTGGCGGGCTTCGCGTTTTTTGCGGAGGCGATCCATGTAGAAGAGCGATGCAAAGAGGAGCATGATGAATACTGCCAACAGCACGAAGGCGAGTCCGCCCTGGCCGTTCTCTCCACCGGCATCGACCATCTGTCCGTTGTTGATGTCAGGTCCGCAGCCGGTGAGCATCACAAGCGTTACAAGAGTTAGAAGAGTTAGAGCTGTACGCCTAACGAAGAGCGCAGTTTGAGTGGTGGTGAGTCTCGAGGTCATCTTTATCAATGCTCCTAGACGCCAGCAGGGGTTGGGGATTTATCTGCGGCATCTTGCTCGGCTAGTTCCTGAAGGTCACGCTCTCGCCAGTGAAGCCCAAGGAGGAAGAGTGCGAACATGATTCCCGATGAAACCATCACCATGAACGGCGGGAATCGAAGCGACCCTAGGTCCTTCTGCAGCACGATGGTTGTTACTTGCTTCTCAGGGTCGCATGTAGGGGCAGGAATCGGGTCTCCGAACGGAACCTGCTGAGCCGCTAGATCAATTGGGCAGAGGACTGCTACTGCAAAACTCGGCACATGAGCCGTTACGTGCACCCAAGGGAAAGAGGAGTTTGCGGTGATCTTGATATCCCGGAGGTGGAAGTAAGGGGAGGTCTTGTCGAGCCAGGCCTCGCCACCAGTCGTGTAAGCAGCAGCGACTAAATAATCCGTAGATGACTCGAATGTCTGAAACTCATTCGGCAACACTGCGGGAACGCCACCGACGCCCTTGGGGATGACCACAAGTGCATCAATTGCAGCCTTGACGTTTGTCGTCTCTGCGACGTCAAGTTTGTTCTCGGGTCCGATTGTCTGTATCGCTTCAATCTTGGACCTCGCGAAGTCATCTCCTGCGATGCTCTCAGTCGCGTTCCACCCAGGGATGCGACCCTTGAGAGTGTTGAGAGGGGAAGCCGTTGTCCACCAGAGTGTTGAGAGGAGCATGAGCATCCCAGAGAGGGCTGCTCCAACAATTAGGAACCCGAGGCGCGCACCTGTGTTGGTTGCTACGAGAAGGTATGTGCCGCCGATAAAGAGCCCAAACGCTGAGAGCACGACGAGCACGCCGAGAATCGTCGGGTACCAAATGTTCGGGTTCTTGATACCCGTGTTCGCAAAAATAAGTAGGAGGTTCACGCTTGGCTCCTGGTGCCTGACTTAGAGGCCGCGTTCGTAGCGGACAATGGACTCAATCTGTGCCTTGGTTAGGAAGAGGCCCATATGGGGCATCTGGCCTGAAGAAATTCCGCGCACTCCGTACGCCTTATTAACGGCAGCTCCAACCGATATCCACTCGTACTGCTTCTGGAAGCCTGGTGTTGTGGAGTCATCAATAGGTGTACCTGGGAACTGCAGTAGTACGGAACCACCACGAAGAGATGGACCGAGAGCACCGGAACCAGCCGGAGGAACATCTGGGATCAATGGGTTTGACGGATCGAAATAAGACCAAGTCTTGGTGTGGCATCGAGCACAGTTGGTCTCGAAGAGCAACTGACCCTCGCTTGCGTTCTTCATCTCGGTTGAGCGCGCCTTGCTGCGTGCAAGTGCAAACTCCGCACCGGATACAGCAGACTCGGCAGCAGTGCGAGACTCTGGCGTCGCATCGGCGGGGAGAGCAGCAAGTGCTGCTGTGGCTGTCTCAAGATTGGTCTCTGCAATTTTTACGTAACCAGCCTGCTCGGCTCTGTACTTAGCCGGCGCAGCGGTTGCTGTTGCCTTCGCCTTTGCGGGCGAGATCTGAATTGAGTGGAGGTAAGCGATCAAGTCGGTAATGGCCTGCTCGTTCTTGGGGCCACCGCCGGCTACACCCCATGCTGGCATCGGGGAACCTGGGCGACCGTATACAAGAATGTTGTGCACCTGAACGTCGTCGAAGCGCGAGAAGACGTTGTTTAGTGAAGGCGCCTTCCAAGAAACCTTGATCGGTCGGGCCGTGGTGCTGCCCTGAGCGGCTGGTGTAACAACAAATGGCGCTGCACCTCCGCCTGCGTCGGCTCCGTGGCAGTTTGCACAGAGGAGAGACTTGGCGCCTTCGTAGGCCGGCATCGTGTCATTGGCGAAGAGAACTGCTCCACGCTCTACTGCGCGCTCATCGAATCCGACGACCGCTGCATCTTGGCGCGCTGGCTCAACCAACCAGTAGAGCGGAAGACCTGCGGCAAGAATTAGCGAGAACGTAAATGCCCAGCGAAGTGAGCGCTCGAGTTTGCGCCCCTCCATAACCTCATCTTCAAGAGGTGTGGCGAGGTTCTGTGGTGTCTTCTCAACAGGCTGGCGCCTTACGCTGAGGATTCGGAATGCAACTATTCCTGCAATCGCAGCGATGGCGAGAATGTTTAGGGTGATGAGACCCGTGCGGAGTGTGATGGCGAGTATCGGCATCTTGAATCAGCCTCCAACGCAGGGAGGCCCTTCGGCACCCTGACCCGTCGTGTCGGTTCCGATTGGCGCACCAGTCAAAACAACGGATGTATCGATTGTGAGCGATCCACTACCCGCGATCGCTATAACGAAGTGGTCTAGGCCTCGAGGAGCAGGGCCACCCTTCTTCTCTCCAACTCGGCTGTACTTAGAGCCGTGGCAAGGGCACTCAAACCACTGAGAGCTCGCACACCACGGAACCTTGCAACCAAGGTGAACGCACTTCTGGTAAATCGCAACGATGCCCTGCTCCATGCCTGGGATGAGCTTCTCGTACTGCGGAATCTTCTTCGCCTTCGATGCATCTGCTGGCGGGTAGGGAACTAAGTAGGTTCGAGCCTCAGGTACGTAGTAAGGCTCTTTCTTCTCAGATGTGTATGCAAGAACATCCTTGAGGCCTTTGTCTACAGCAACCTTGCCACCAAAACCACCGGTTGATTTGGAGTAGAGGAACGCTAGTGCCGCCGCCCCGAATGCTCCGATTGCGAGAGCGAGAGATAGGACGATTCCACGGTTAAAGAATTGCCTGCGGCTGATTCCGATCGTCTCTTCGTCGACCGGGGTGAACTTGGCTACCTCACCAGACTTCTTTGTGGCCGGCGCGGAGCCAGTTGCAACGAGAGCGTCTCGAGTCTCGTCTGAGCGCTCGCGTGCCTCCGCGCTTGCCGCTGCCTCACCATCAAGGTCCGGGGTGCTGCCTGCTTCACGGTCGCGCTGGCGAGTCTCTTGCGTAAGGCGACCAGTTACGTTGCCCTCTGCGTCAGTTGAGCGCTTTCGCGCAGCAGCGAGCACCGCGATAACCGCGGCGGCAAGGAGAACAACTATGGCAATTACAACGATCACAGTGTCTTGCTCCTACAGCTCAAAGAAGATTCCGTTCTTCCACGGGAAGACGAAGTTGAATCCCGCTCCACGGAAGAACGAACCAATAATGACGAGGATGGTCCAGAACACGAGGAAGAGGGTGAACATTGAGATCGCCCATTTTCGGTCGTCTGGCTTATTCGAAGGGTTCTTATCTACGTAAGGCGAGATGATTAACAAGAAGATGCCCATTCCCGGGATGGTCACACCTGCAACCATTGGGTGGAACATGGTGAGCATCTCCTGAAGGCCAAGGAAGTACCAAGGAGCCTTTGAAGGGTTCGGTGTTTGGTTTACATCCGCAAGGCCAAGGAGTGGAGCGCGCACGAGTGTTGAGAAGATCAACATCATCGCGAGTACTGCGAGCGCCGCTGCAAGTTCGATAACAAGAAGGTGTGGCCAGGTGTGGACTTTGTCTACTGCCTCGGTGCGAGTCTGCTGAATAGATCCAGACTTAACAACCGTGAGTAGGCGTTGTGTATGTCCATCGGGACCGCTACCGGATGGAGCACCGGGAGCTGCGGTCTTAACGGAGGTAGAGGCAGCGGCGGCCGCAGGGGCTGCCGCGCCAGCGGCTCCACCAGCGGCAGCAAGACGACGCTTGCGAGCGCGCTCGAGTAGGTGAGCAGGTACGCCGTCTCTATCCTCTGTGATCTCTTGGCTGTCATCCCCGGTAACTGCAGCGGGCGCAGCGGCAGTCGCCTCTGCAGG
>JBAWWI010000104.1:0-6739 GCA_037146835.1 Actinomycetes bacterium
TACTTACGGACTGGCTCTACTTACGGACCTTCTTCTTACCGGCAACTGTCTTCTTCGGACCCTTACGCGTACGCGCATTGGTGCGAGTGCGCTGGCCACGCACGGGAAGCCCACGGCGATGACGAATGCCCTGGTAGGTGCCAATCTCGATCTTGCGCTTGATGTGCCCTGATACCTCGCGGCGCAGGTCACCCTCAACCTTTAGGTTGGCATCGATGAAGGCCCGCAGACGGGTAACTTCATCCTCGGTGAGGTCGCGCACGCGCGTGTCCTCAGAGAGGTCCGTCGCCGCACAAATTACTGATGCGGTCGATCGGCCAATACCGAAAATATATGTAAGCGAGATAACTAGGCGCTTCTCGCGGGGTATGTCAACGCTGGCTATACGTGCCATTTACTGTGTCTCTCCTCAGCCCTGGCGCTGCTTGTGCCGGGGGTTCTCGCAGATGACTCGAACGACGCGTTCGCGACGAATCACCTTGCACTTATCACACATCTTTTTCACGGAGGGTCGTACCTTCAAAGCAATTCCTGATTCAAGGCTTGTGGTTAATTGGGATTACGTATTCTTGGTATTAGTTATAACTACTTGTACCTATAGGTGATACGCCCTCGGCTCAAGTCGTAGGGTGTTAGCTCTACTTGAACCTTGTCCCCCGGAAGAATGCGGATGTAATGCATTCTCATTTTTCCAGAGATGTGAGCCAGTACTTTGTGGCCGTTCTCGAGTTCGACGCGAAACATCGCATTCGGGAGCGGTTCAACAACTGTGCCCTCAACGAGGATCGTGTCGTCCTTGGGCTTTGTTACGGGAGTACCACCTAGTTTGGCACGTTCGCCGGGATCGGCAGCCGGTGCATGGGCAAGGCCCGAGAGACTACACGGGTATCACCGTCAGAGACAATCCGGGGGGATCCTTCTAAATTTGCCCCTTCGGCAGGGCTCAAGGTAGGAGGGCAACGCTACAGCGAAGCGCCCCAACCGGGCCATCTATAGAGAGGCCCCCGACGTCCCAATTGACCGTCTTTCCGGGGCTCAAGACCTCGAGAGTTGAGGATGTATCGAGCTCTGTACCCTCAGAGTCGAGCCAGGTGACCTCAATCTCGGCGAAGGCATCTACAGCGTTGTTATTACGCACCGAACCCCTCGCTGTGAGGTCGAAGGTATCTAGATCCCAGAGGCAGGTCCCAGGGGTAATAGCGACTCGAATCTTGGCTATATCGGCCTCTCCATTCGATGGCACGGTTGTCTGGGTGGTCCCGGTGGCAGCGTTACCGGCTGGCCCAGCACCACTACTACCGCTTGCTCCAGGCTTCTTTCTGCCTGAGGGGCCAGAGCCCTTCGACCCTGACGCCCCTTGCGCTCCGCTAGCTCCAGATATGCGCGACCGCTCTCCGGAGGTGCTTGTGGTCGGGCTTGCCTTATCCGCTGAGCCATCCCCTGAATGATTGCGGCTCAGGGTCGCCATCGCAATCCCGCCGAGAACCAGCAGAGCCACCGCTGAGGCGATAAGGATCACTCGCGGGCTTAGGAGTCGATCAGAGCGGCCTCCCGGCGATGAGGCGCCCTGGTAGGCGCTTTGGGGGCTCTCACTAGAGGTCTCGTCGGGGGTGTCTTGATCTGTCATTGCGCAATCATTACCTATTCATCGGCTCACTTGCCAGCACTCACATTTACTGCCCCATATTTACTGGTCCACATTTACTGCCCCATATTTACTAGCCCAAATTCACTAGCCAAATTGCGGGGGCTCCCGAAGCTTGAGCGAAGCGATGCTCAGATCAAGAAATGGAATCCACTCGAGGTGTGCCCGAGAGGGCTGATAAGGCCCGCTCCAAACGCAAGCTCCCTGACGTTAGGTTGTCCGAGAATTGCTCCCCAGCGCCCGCAGTTTCCATAGAAATACGCATTGAGAACCGAGAATCCATAACCGGGGGCCACCGCACGCGCTGAGTCTGTGCCGAGCGTCGGCGTTACGACGTCCCATGTCTGCTGAGGAAGGTCTGAGTAATAACTAGTTGCAAGAGGAGTCTTGAAGATGGGGGCGAAGAGAAGACTCCCGGAGATTGTGGAGCCGGCAGCATCGCCCTTGGTAACGATGCCAGTCACCCAAACAAACTCTTGTACATCAGAGTCCACACCTGTAATGCGTAGGTATCCCATCACCTTGGAGTCGACAGTGCCGTCGCCAGTGCTATCGAGGCTCCACATCACCTTGCCGATCCATGGGCGCTCAGAAGGGTCGTTGTCCTCGAGCTTGCAGTCGGCAGATGATGAGGTGATCTTGGCTGCGAACTTCTTAACAACTGGGGCGTTGGAGTGCACGCCCAGAGCATCATCGAATAGGCAACCGCCAACCTCGCCGGCTGCGGCCTGGGCGGTAGTTGAAGCAACGCCCTTTACCGCGATGCTCATAGCTTGGTTCGTAAGAGTTAGGCCGGCGGAGCCGGTTGAGTTGCGCGCTGCCCCTACGGATAGGCCGAAGCAGGCTCCTTTATCCTCCATACTGGCCTGGGGGAATGGGCTAGCAACCGTTGGGGGTGCTGCGCCCGATGGCAGCGCAGAGGCGCCGATTGCACATGCAGCAATAACGCTTGCAGCAAGCATTGAGAGAGTTGAGCGTTGACGAAGACTCTTGAGCATTAAATCCCCTATAAATAAAACTCGAAGTGGATCCCACATCGAGTGCTGAATGTCCTGGCTGTCTCGCTGCCCTGGTCTTGTGGTCTTGCTCTATTGGTCTCTATTGGTCTCTATTGGTCTCTATTGGTCTCGCTTTATCCATGCTGGCGTGTTTTCAAGAAAATTGCTGCAGGGAGTCGCGACGTGAATTTGGAGAAATCTTACCGCCTGTTGGGCACTCTGAGAACCCTAAATTTGGGGATTCGCCCCATAGTTGGACTCGATGCTTAGCTCCGCCGTTAAAGCGCCCAAGAACCGGTTTTGGGCCTACCCCCCTAGAGGAGTAGGCCCAAAATCCGTTGTTCTTACCCGCTCCACAAACAATGTGGGTCGGGTTTATTCAAGTAACTACTAGAGCAGGAAGTGCACTCCGCTGGAGACCATGCCCAGAAGCGGGTCGGTTGAGCCTCCACCGATTGCTACTGCCGTAATACCTGCTCCCATAGGGGCACCGGTAAGGCAACCAAGTGCCAAGTCCGCTGCACCACCAGCAAGTACTCCACCGCCGGCGTAACCCATGGCGTAAGAGATGGTGTTGTGCAGTGGGCTTGTGGTAATCGGAACAGCCTGATCGAAGTAGGTCGTGGCTGTGCTGTCCTTCTGCACTGGGTTGAACCAGACGTTTCCACCAATTGTTGAACCTACGAACTCGCCCTTTGCGACGATTCCGGTAAGCCAGATGATGGTTGCACCATTTCCGTCAAATCCCTGCACACGGATGTATGCGTCAGACTTTGTGAGGTCGCTAAATGTGTAAGAGAACTTACCTGTAAGCGCACGAGTAGCAGGCTGGAAGTCTCCACCGACAGCCGCAGTCGTTGTCACTACCGTTCCACCATTTGCCACCGATAGACCACTCGGTACCTGCTTGGTCACGAAAGTGGCAGCCTCACGAGGAATGCCGTTAGCGTTCGAGTCTGAGTTGCAAGATGTCGCATCCGAGTGAAGCTTGGTCGCGGACTTGGTTACATACTTCGCACCACCCACACCACCGGCAAGACCGGTTACGCCGATACGCCCATCAACTAGGCAGGCTCCGACCTGACCGGCTGCTGCCTGCGCAGCATTCTGGTAGGCGCCCTTTGCACTTGATGTGATGTTGTCGTTTAAGTTTGTAAGGCCGCCGTTCTTGAGTGGGTTCGATAGCGAACCAATAAGCAATCCGACGCAGTATCCACGAGAGACCTGTGTTCCCTGTGGGTATACGGTGTCTCCGGTTGCCGCAACTGGCGGTGTTACTGCTGGTCCTGCTGCGAAGGCCGGTGCTGCGCTCATTCCGAGTGCAAGCGCCAGTGCCATCGCAGATCCTGCGATTCTGGACTTGATTTGCATTTATTTCTCCTCTGTCATGACGGATGAATTATGAATCAGGTAATGCCGCTTCCCCGATTATTCACTTCCAACAGAGCGATGAACGTGGACCCCGAGACGCATGGCCTGCGCCCTCCCCCCAGTCGCCGTTCTGCCGTTCTCAGCACTATCGAGACATCCACCCTGCCCGGGTGAGTGCCACTTACTGAGGCGGTCATTCGCAAGTATCACCACGAATCGTGGGGTTGTCAAGCAAAAATTCTCACTTCTTGTGAGAAATCTCACCCGAAGTGGCCGGGTGCTATAAAGCGCCTGCAGAGGACATCAGGTTTTACTAAGACCCGCAGGTCCCTCCGAGGGCTCCTCCGGTGGCAGTCGCCACTGCCGGGGCTAGGGCCGCCGGCACAATGGCCGTCCAGTCTGGGCCAATGATGGCTTGGGAGGGAGCGGCACAGACAGTCTTATCGCCGAGAATCTCCCCTACGAAATCATCCTTAGGCATAGATCCCTTATCGAAGCCGGCGACAAATAATGCCTTGCCGTCGGTGGAGAGGCATGCCCCAAGCGCCGTGGGTGTCTTAGATCCCTCGCGCCCCTGGAGAAATGAGTCTCGCTCCATGAGAGCAAAGCCTTCGCACTTCAGACTCGCCTCGGTTATCGCAGCGGCGACAGCGCGCACATTCGCGACACCTGCCTTCTTCCAGCCGAGCGTCTCGTTCTTGGGGCATGTATGCGTTGAGGACTCTCCGCCAAGGCGCTTCGCTGCGCGATCTACTCCGCCTCGAGTATCGCCCTGAACAGACCACTTATCCCCGACTGCCCATTGAAAAGGTGGGAGCGGTGCATTTACCGCTGCAGCGCGCCTGCAGATACTCTCGCTGCGCTCTGCGACAAATGCGTCGCGATCCTTTGAGGACTTGAATGTTGCGATCTCGAGCGTGTTCGCAAATGCATCACAGTCGGCAAGCGCTCTTGGGGCAATCTTCCAATTATACCGCTGCTGGGCTGCAACAAGATTCGCCGGCTCTAGGAAAACAACCTTCTTGCATGATTTCGCATCGTTACCTTGAATCTTGCGCGCTATTGCATTTACATCTTTCTTAGCCGCACTCGACCACGCTGTTGGGAGCGTCTGAGCAACAGTCACTTTGCTCCCGCTATCGCTGCAGGCTGCGAGCCCTGCACCAGCAAGTAAAAGTGCGGCTACGGCAACTGCCACGGAGCGGTTAATTGAGAGACTCTTCATTGAGATGGTCTTCATTGAGATGGTCTTCATTGAGATGGTCTTCATTGTGATTCTCCCCGAGGTTGAGCACTAAAGATGCTGCGTTAGTAGAGGCGAACCATACCCCCCAGATTTATGGGTGGGGGCGCGCTTACGCCTATCTAGTTCGCGTGTAAGACTCTCAGCTATGCGCATACTCACTCCAAGCCCGCACCTCGCTTCACATCACCTATCGACCCCAAGTAGCGACACGCGGAGCTCTGCTGCACCGAGTCGCTACCAATTCGGTCCTGGTTTATGGGCTGCTGTTTCGGCGCGCAGTGCGATGCTCCTCGCTCTAACCGTGGCGATGTTTGCAGCCACAGGGATATTTCCGACCAACGCGAATGCCGCCCCTACGGTCACTCCGACTAACGCGGCAACCGGGGAATCGGGAGCGAGTGGCGTTGGAGCAGTGGCACCGGCGGTTGACTTCACCTCGGTTAAGCCAACAGGGCATTATCGAGTAGTTAGCAAAGGCAAGGCCGACTCGGTTACCTGGAGGCTCGAGCGCGCAACCGGGAATAAGGGCACAACATGCTGGCGCATGGTCACCAAACCAAAATCAATCTCAGCGCAGGGCAACGCTCCAGGCAACGCCCGCTGCTACCCGCCCGTTGCCGATGATGCCGAGAGCGTTGACATCCCTCTAGTAGTTGCGGCTAACGCTGCGCGCTCAAAGGTTGGTTTTGTCGCAATTGTGGTGCCGAAGGGGACCCGCAGCGTGAAGGTCGGCCAGATCGGTGGGAAGTTCACCACCATCTCAGGGGGCAAGAGCCTCTCCGGGCCGATTGTCTTTGTCGGCAAGAAGTCTCCGCTCTGGGTTGATATGACTCTCCCGGGCAAGCATCGACTCGCATGCCAAGGTGGAGTGCTCATAGATAAGTACGACCTGAAGGACCCGATCCTCACTGATAACTCGGTTGGGGCCGCATGGTTCTGCGATGAGCGCTAAGAATCTGCCTCCAAAAGCCCCTCTTGCTTTATTGAGGTTTTCCAGAGAATAGGCGGCCTCTTCTAGGCCTAATTCCCACTAGAGAATTCGCGCAGAGGGTGGTACCTTCGTAGCCAAGACATATGGGGGAGAGCTTGAAACACGCGAGCAGTAGCGGCGCATTGGATGCCGCACGTGTAGAGAAAGCAGGCGTATCGAGACGTCAGGTTCTCGCGCGCTCTGCGGTTGCTGCCGGCGTTGTCTGGGCTGCACCTGTAATCAAGACTGCATCGGCTTACGCTCTCACCGCTTCTGGAACCGAGCGACCCTGCACACAGTTCTATGTCGCAGGTCTAACGCTCGACAAAAATTACTTCCCGCCGTATCCGTATGGCTTCTACCCGCCGAAGAAGAAAAACAGCGACGACCATTCCGACGACGGGCACGGTGGCGGCGGGCATGGATCGTCTGGTTCAGGAGACGACGGCGGCGGCAGCTCCGATAATGAGCGCGGTCTTGCCTTCAAACTGATCAGCAGTACGCGCGCG
>JBAWWI010000105.1:0-6629 GCA_037146835.1 Actinomycetes bacterium
GAGATCTAAATAGTGGCGCGCGTCCTCGTTACTCGCCTTCTCCCCGATGGCGGCACTGCACCGCTCATCGCAGCCAGCCACGAAGTGATCATTAACGACACCGACACAGCACTTACCCACTCGGCCCTCTGCGATGCAGCACGCGAATTTGATGCACTTGTAACGCTGCTGACCGACCGCATCGATAGCGAAGTGCTCGAGGCTGGAGCAAGCGGGGGGCGATTGCGCGTTGTATCAAACGTCGCCGTTGGTTATGACAACATCGACCTAGCCGCGGCAGCACGCCTCGGCATTGCGGTTACCAATACTCCAGGCGTTCTCGACGAGACCACAGCAGATACAGCCATGATGTTGATACTCAGCGCATCACGCCTTGCATCTGAGGCCGAGGCGGATCTGCGTTCCGGTGCTTGGACCGAGAGTGGCGGTTGGAGCATCAACCAATACTTAGGTCACGACGTACATGGAGCCACACTCGGGCTAGTTGGTTACGGACGAATCGGTCGCAGCGTTGCGAAGCGCGCAGTGGGATTCGGTATGCACGTAATTCATCACACCCCTACCGATACTGGCGAGGCCGGATGGACTGCAGATTTAGATGTGTTACTCGCAGCATCTGTTGTTGTGAGTATTCATGTCCCACTTAAAGACTCCACGCGTCACCTCATCGACCGTGCACGTTTGGCAAAGATGCAGAGCAGTGCCGTGCTTGTGAATACATCACGCGGCCCGGTTGTCGATGAAGAGGCCCTTGCCGATGCACTGCATGCTGGTCAACTCTTTGCAGCAGGTATAGATGTATATGAGAACGAGCCGATCGTGCACCCGCGTCTGCTCACTGCGCCGCGCACCGTGTTGCTCCCACACATTGGCTCAGGCTCGGTTGCAACGAGAACGCGTATGGCGACGCTTGCATGCGAGGGAGCAGTTGCAGTGCTCGCAGGAGAGCGCCCGCCCAATCTTGTCGTGAACGGCTAAGGCCTGGTTGAGTTCTCTGGACTCCTCGCGATTTCTTTGGGGAGTCTCAAATCTCTAGTGACACCGCCCTTGTAATTGTCACACCCCTGTTTTATAGTCGAACATATGTTCGATCAACTTAAAGACATAGTCACCCAACTACGAGAGGTCACTTCGCGTATCGATGTCGAGGTGATTGACGGCAAGTCTGCTGCCGAGCTGGTCCGAATCTCTGAGGATGCTCGCCGCGCAGTTGATTCGCTGCGCACTGTTGCCGTTGGCCAGGTAGAGCGCACGAATGGTTGGAAGGGTGAGGGTGCGAAGAGTATTTCCGAGTGGCTATCTATTGAGACAGATTGCCCGCAATATGAAGCGCAATCAGTGGTGCTTCTCGCTAATCAACTCCAGCACCTGCCGGTAACCCGGGAAGCACTGCGAAACGGCTCCCTCTCGAATGCTCAAGCCGTTGAGGTTGCTCGTGGTGCGATCGTCTCGCCCAATAGCGAGAGCCAGCTCTTGAACCTCTCAAAGCACGCGACTGTGCGCGATCTGCGTGATGCAACCTCACGTGTAGTCGCAGCAGCGACAGATGAAGCAGAGCGACACAGACAGGTACATAAGAGTCGTTATTTCAAATCGTGGACTGACCTCGATGGCTCGTTCAATGTAAAAGCGCGCATGACCGCTGCTAACGGTGCTCTCGTGATGGCAGCGTTAAAGCCAATACAGGACGAGATCTTTAGGTCCGCGCGTAAGAGTGGTGAGCATGAAAGACCCGAGGCCTACGCAGCCGATGCGCTAATGACACTCTGCGCAAAGGCAAGTGCCTCGGATTCAGGGGCAAGCGCGAGTACAACGAAAACAAATCGCCCTAACGCTGTAATCAATATTCGCGTCGACATAGATGCGCTTAAGCGTGGGCATACCGAGAATGGCGAGATCTGTGAGATCGCTGGCGTTGGCCCCATACCCGTCGCAGCAGCTACTGAGTATCTGGGTGAAGCATTCCTGAAGCTCCTAGTAATCGATGGAGTAGAGGTCAAGACAGTTGCTCACATGGGCCGACACATCCCTGCTCCACTGCGCACCGCCATTGAGGAGCGCGACCGTGTCTGCCAAGTACCAACATGCGACATGACCGTTGGCCTAGAGATAGATCACATTGTTCCCTTCGCTGAGGGAGGCGCTGCATCGCTAGTGAACCTCGTGCGATTATGTAAACGTCATCATCAACAAAAAACACATGATGGATACAGACTCGTGAAGGTCAAAGTAGAGACGGCTGAGGAAGAAGATGCGAGCGAGACCAGGTGGGCTTGGCGAGCACCACCCGATCTAAAGCGCACGGGGTAGGTGCGGTTGGGAGCGCAGCGCGTGGCCGGAGGGCTTTAGGATGTCGGCACTCGCGTGAGGACGCGTGTAAACGCATGCGCGACTTATCGGGCGGCACAGGTGGGAGGACACGTGCGGGATCACGCGCAACTACGCGATCGGGCACAGGTGGGAGGACACGGGTAAGCGTTCATGTAACTGCACACGCGTAAGCGCACGTGTATTAGCGAAGCGGGTAGCAGGCATAGGTGTTATCTGCGCAGTCGCTTATAAGACTGCGGGCGGGCGTTGCCCTGTAACCAAAAACGACCCCCTCTCGGGGGCCGCTTTACTGGCGGAGGGAGAGGGATTTGAACCCTCGAGGAGGTATAAACCCCCTACTCGCTTAGCAGGCGAGCACATTCGGCCACTCTGTCATCCCTCCGAGAACGCTTCACTCTACCCGGGAGTTGAAAATCCTCGGAATCCCACGCATCTTGCCTGTTCTCCCTGCCAAAAGCGGCCCCAATCTCAGGACCATTGGGAGATTGCAGCGGCCTAGGCCAGAGTCAACGAAGGGGTCGGCCCCCCCCTAGTCGTTGTTTGTCCTGTCCCTAAGGTGCTTTCCAACATGCCCGATGATGAAGCGCCTTGTGGGCATGCCACCGACCGGACCAGGCGACTCATCGAGCACACAGTAAATACGTAGGAGCCGTCGCCCGCCGCTCATTCTCACGTGTGGCCCGAGAAAGATGTCTCGACCCTCGAATTTACGCATGTAATCCGCGGCGTATTTATTAGTCGCCACCTCGCTCACATTTGATGCCCAGTCGAGCCCGATCTCCTCAGCCGCCTCGGCGAACGGAGTATTCATAATCCGCTCTATCCATCGCCCTGCCAAGAAATCAAGACTCAAGAAGGCATTCCAAACATCATCGGTTCTATCGAACTGCCAACTCTGCGCGGAGGTAATTGCGGATTTCAGGAATACCAAATTTGGTAGCCCAAGCTCGGCTTTCCGCACTACTTCAACTAGCGACATTGCCTTCGGCGGGCCAGTAAAGACCTCGCCCTTCTCGGCACGCGCAACCCATTGATCGCGCATGTGATCAAAGTCTCTTCGAAGACGTTCACGATCTACCTCAACGCGCGCCAAGCGTTCGCGCACAGACTCGAGTTCGCGCAGGTCGTTCTCCCATGCCTCAATCTCAGATGCGTCGAGCCGACCAGCAGGCTCTGCTGAAATCTCGTGCACAGGAGCAACAACTTCAGGAGCATCCGCGCTCTCGGTACTCGCAAGATTCTTCCCAACCGGCTCAGCAGCAATCGCTGCTTGCGCCTCAACGACAGCCGCTTGCTTAGGTGCAACAGTTTGAGTAGCTAACTCTCTCTCGGCTAACTCAGCACGACGCTCTGCAATTCTTTGGCGAATGCGCGCAGCCTCTAGGCGCTCCACGAGCGGAGGATCCGGGATGCGGAGTGCACCGGCATCGAAGATCGCTCTCACAACCTCTGTAATAAACGCCGTCTCTACCCTGCCAGCGCTATTCATCACCTCAGGCGCACCCCAATGGCGGTTCCCCTTCGATTGCGCAGCATTGAATCGCGGCCAGTAGAGGCGCGCTCCACCGGTAGAGACAATGTGGTTTACACCAATGCCTCTATTGAACGCGACAGTCGCGCCTGGGCCGTCGAGAACGAATACATGTGCAAGACCAACAAGGCGACCTGCGACACCATTAGCAATCTTGGTAATTCTCCCAGTGCCATCATCTGAGAGAACTACAACTGGAAGGCGTCTCCCGCTCCCAACGAAGTAGTCAATCTCGGCAACTCCATCGACACCAATGACTGCAGCGGACGAGGTAAGCCGTCGGTTTGCATCCTCAAATGCAATTTGATCAATAAGACTCTGAACAACATTCGGCGGAGCAGTTGGGGTTAACACCGGTGGGGTAAGGGTTGGATCAACTGAGCCAATCGCCTCGCGCACTACAACCCAACCGCGGTTGCCTTCTCGCCCAACCAACACCTCGGTACGCGTTATGAGATCTGGTTCGCCGTGGGGACGCTCCCAAATAAGAGAGACGAGTGCATCATTGCTTTGGTCGTCTACCAACCGCCTCGCGGTCACACGGTGGTAAGGAGCAGGCTCCCACTCGGTGCGATCGTCATCGGCCCAATCTTCATGGCTTGCAGATTGCTCAACGGCCTGGCGCGCTGCTGCTTTTGCCTTGAGGAAGTCGCGCGCAGTGCGCGCCGGCGACTCAAAGACCATGTCAAGCCTGCATGCATATACCTGTCGCACGATTCCCCCTCAGGGGATCAGGCTACCCGAGGCCCTAAACCGGCGAATTTCTCAGGCCCAGCCTCAGAAATCTCGACTCCTGCTCTATTTACCTGCGATCTCTAGGCAAGTTCGATCTCTAGTTCTCTCCAGCCCTATTTACAGCCCTATGTATTAGGTATTAGGTATTGGTTACCAGCTGGTCGAGACGCTCGAGGGTCTTCTCCATATTGGCCTGGGCCGATTTTTGCTCGCCGAGCAATCCCAACATCCAAGACATCTTGCTCTCCGTTGGGTCCCAGGTCTCGGTAACGCTGGTGCCGCCCTCTACAGCTTCAAACGAGTATCGCCAGATGACAGCCCCCATCAAGGTCCCAATAAATCCGGGCCCATCGAGTCGAGGCTTCCATGCGATGAGGCGGTCATCCTCGAACTCCACTACCTCATTAACCATCTTGTAGGGCACGCCGTGGCGCATCGACATCCCAAACTCTGCGCCAAGCGAGAGGCGAGCACCGGGCTCACCACCGCTCCCCTTAACTGTCCCTGATCCATCGATCTCAACGTGACGCGCGGGATCCGCAACTACCGCGAATAGGACATCGGGGGTTGCTGCAATTACACGGGTGACACTTACTTTCTCTGCGCTCATACTTGTGAGCGTAGCCACATTGCCTAACTCATGCACCTCACTTATTTACCAAACCTTTACCATTTACCTACTAGACGCTAAGAAGACGGGTGAGTACGTTTCACACAACATCCAAAGCCTCTATAACCAAAGATTAATTTAGAGCAATAACCCTAGGAGATCACATTGTTGCCATCAACCGCTAGACGCATTGCAGCCCGCACTCTTAGAGAACGAGCAGGGGCTGCAACAGCAGCTATAGCTCTCGGTCTCGCCGGAGGTGGAGCCGTAGCGGCCAACCTCCTAACCACTGCCACTCCAGCTGGAGCGGCATACAGCGCAGATATTGATGGCGACGGAATTCCAAACGGAAGCGACAGCGACGTAGACGGCGACGGAATTCCAAACGGAAGCGACGATGACGTAGACGGTGACGGAATTCTCAATGGAAGCGACCTCAACGTAGATGGTGACCAGTTTGCGAATGGGTCTGTCCACGAGCTCGACATTGACGGCGACGGACTCGCAGACAACTCAGTAGACGAAACCGACATCGACGGCGACGGACTCGCAGACAACTCTGTAGACGAAACCGACATCGACGGCGACGGCAAGGCGGACGACTCTGTCGCAGAGCACGACATCGACGGCGACGGACTCTCCGATGCATCGAGCCGTGAGACCGACATCGACGGTGACGGAATCGCAGACAACTCAGTAGACGAAACCGACATCGACGGCGACGGACTCGCAGACAACTCTGTAGACGAAACCGACATCGACGGCGACGGCAAGGCGGACGACTCTATTCAAGAGACAGACGTTGACGGCGACGGCCTCCGCGATAACTCACTAGCAGAGACCGACATTGATGGCGACGGAGTCGCAGACGACTCGGCAGAGGAACTCGACATCGATGGCGACGGAGTCGCAGATGACTCAGCAGAGGAGCTCAACATCGACGGCGACTCGTTCGCTGATAACTCCCCATCTGAGGGCGACATCGACGGCGACGGCGTACCCGATTCAATCGACGTGGACGAGGATGGCGACGGCGTGGAGAACGAGGCTGACACCGACACCGATGGTGACGGAGTCGACAACGTTGAGGACTCTCACTCTAACGGTGACGATAACTAAGGCGAATTACCACAGCATCACCCGGCTCTAACGTGAGGTCGCCGTCAATCTGCTCGCCGTCTCTACGGCGGCGAGCAGAGGCGGTGACTTTGCCGTTAACGCCAGTTATAACCCCGCCGGCACCTTGATCAAGTGAAGCCGCTATCAAGAACCCGTCCCCACGCGTGTAGGCGAGAATCCCATCGGGTGCGCCAACTCGTTTGAATGCACCGCTCCGGAGATCTGGCTCAGCATCTCTAAGTGCAATTAAATCGCGAGTAAGGGTGAGGAATGAATCAGCATCCTCAACCTGGTCTGCAACAT
>JBAWWI010000106.1:0-6608 GCA_037146835.1 Actinomycetes bacterium
CTCTCTTCAGACATTCTCTCTCCGGGTTTCTAGTTACTGCGACGTATAGAACAAATTGAATATGGTGCTTATCAGATTACGAACTTATCGGGCCCACATTTGCGGCCACCTGCCTAGCATCGCGCACGACTGGTTTATCCTCAAGATTCAAGGAAGATAACTACCCTGCCTCAGGCTTAGGCGCCAATCCTGACCCGAGCCCAGATCTTCTATACGGCTTCCAGTGGGCGGTTAGGCCACCTATTTAGCCCCGGCCTCATTCTCGAGCGGCAGATCGAACGAGTTATCGGGTAGTCAACGTCTTCAGCATGGCGACCGGTGCGGGCTCGTACCAAGCAGGGTGACCACACTGAGCAGTAGCAAAAGAAAGCCCTAGGCCAGGGGCGTCATACTGCTTATACATCTTGAACACCATAAATGGCCCGGTATTCCAGTCGCTCTTATCCGCTAGTCCGATGCTCTCTCCGGTCCACGGATTATGTATTCCTCGGGTCCAGTCAGCAATGTCATCCCTCAGGCGTGTTGCGCGCAGCCCTTCAGAGAACTTTCCTCCGCTATATCCGGTGCATGACGGAGTCCCGGCCTCGGTGGCCCAAATACGTTTTGCGGAGTCCCCATTTGCATCCATAACTACACGGAGCCAGTGAGCAGCGCGGTAGCCGCTCTCCCACCCGACTCTCGGAGGTCCCTGGTTGGTGACGCTTGAGTAAGTGTCATAAGGGTGATGACCAACCGCGTCAAAATGCCCACGAGAGCCGGCTGAGTAAATCCCAGCAAGCCATGTTGCCGGGTTGCGCGGATCCGTGGTCGCATCAGAGCCACCGTTAACCCCTCCTGGTGAGAGGCCTCCAGTAAGGATGGGGACTGATGAACGCATTCGAATTGCAAATGCCGTGCGAGCAAGAAGGTCTGCATAAGCAACAGGGTCAACCGGACTCCAGAAAGCTGGATTATTCGGTTCATTCCATATCTCGAACGCGCCGATCGTCCCAGGATTGGCGGAGGTTAAACGCCCCGCAACCTCGCCTGCCCATATTGCCCATTGTTGATGCTCTGAGTTAGTAAAGATATCTGGCGAGTTTGGCGGCCTGTAGGCCAGAGTAAGAACCAGGTGGAGTCCTACCCTGCGAGCCTCGGCAACTCGATCGTCACAGGTTGAGTAACTCGCATAAGAGAGCGGCGCACAATCGATGCGGGCCCAGCCTGCACCAGTTGCCGCAACACGATTCCAAAATTGGGGCTCGGTCATTCCGTCCGGTACATATGGAGTACCGGTAGCGATCCCAATTTCGCTAGATACCGATCGCCACTGAATCTGTGCCGCAAGAGTTGGAGCAGACCTGCCCGCAGCGTTTAGCGCATAAAGGCGCACACGACACTCAGAGTTGGTCTCACAAGTTGCTGGCAGCACGAAAGCACTCGTCGTATACGCGGGGGCTAGAGACTCAATCTTCGCGCTCCATGTGACCCCTCCATCAGTAGATACTTGAGCAAGCGTGTCCTTGAGGGGTAGTCCTCCCGAGACAGTAGGTGTCTTCCAGGCAACGCTCGCTACGTGCGCACCGTGCCGCCCGACCACTATGGGGGTTCTCGGGGCAGATGGAGGTGCCCAGAGCGCAGTCGCCGGAGAGGTCCACGCGCCTAGCCCTGCAGCGCTACGTGCCGCCAAGACATAGCGGCAGCCGCCACCCGCGGCAAGTGGAGCAGAGCAAGGAACAGCCTGCCTACCAGAGGTTGCAAGCAATGTAACGGCAGGCGCATACCCGGACCACGTTGACCCTGAATTCAAAGTAAACGCTTCCCTGTATTCGTAACTCGTAACAGCAACACTTGTTCCCGTGCTACTTACCGCGCTACTTAATGGTGCACGCCATGCGAGAGTCATTCGACCCGCAGCGGCAGGCGAGACAGTCACTCCGAGCGGTGCAGTGGGGAGGAGTGTGGCTGCATCGGTTGATTGCGCTTCAAATGCAAATAAAAATGTAGCGAAAAATGTAGCGGCGATAAAGGCAGCAACTGCAGTGCCGATAAAAGATCGACTGAACCTAAGTCGACGTCTCACCACTCTGCGCATCACCGGAGAGTACGGATTTATGTGGCAGCAAGGCAAGGCAGCGCAGATAAAAACACAAGAGCAAACAAGGAGCGCTAGCTAAAAGATAATTACATAAATGTAATTAGATGCAACTACCGATGGCGCGCTCACTAGAACTTCCGTTACAGCAAAACACTTAGTTAAGGAGCCTCTCAGTCGAGGAGTATCGAGACTGGTATCCGCTCTGACAACTCAACAAAGGCTGCTGCGGAGACCGGACGACTAAACCAGTAACCCTGAGCGCGGTCACAACCCATCGCTCGAAGCGCAGACAATACTTCCTCGGTCTCAACTCCCTCTGCGACAACTCGCATCCCAAGCGACCTACACAACTCGACTATTGCGCCAACGATCGCAGCGTCGTCAGTATGCGTGAGCATCTGCTGAACGAAACTTCTGTCGATCTTTACTTGATCAATTGGAAGCCGCCGTAGATACGCAAGCGAGGAATAGCCGGTGCCGAAGTCATCTACCGCGACCTTGACCCCAAGATTATGGATTCTCACCAAGGTCTCAACAGCTCGCGGGTTCTCGAGTACCTGCATGCTCTCAGTTACTTCAATAGTCAGAGCCGCGGCCGGAACATCGCAGATTGAGAGCAGAGTCGATATGTCATCCGCAAATGAACTATCGAGCAGATTAGAGACTGAGCAGTTAACTGCTACACCAATCATCCGACCGGCTGCTCGCCAGTCTGCGCACTCCGTAAGCGCCCTTCGAAGCACAAAACGCGCCAACGGACCGGCAAGATTTCGCTCCTCAGCAAGATCAATAAATGCGTCCGGGCCAATTAGGCCTCGCACTGGATGCTGCCAGCGCACAAGCGCCTCTGCCCCAACAAGCGTCTGGGTCTCGACATCAAGAATGGCCTGATAGTGCACGACTAGTTCGTCCTCTTCGATGGCGCGAGCTAGGTCGCCACCAAGGAGCAATCTCTGTGGACTGTTGCGGTCAAACTCTGGGTTGTAAACACTCCAGCCTTGCCCGGCAACCTTCGCGACGTACATAGCAACATCAGCGCGCTGCAGCAGGATATCCGGCGAGTGACCATGCAAGGGGTGCATCGCAATTCCGAGGCTTGCACCAATGGAGAACGAACGCCCATCAAACTCGAATGGAAGATCGAACAGTGCGATTACGCGTTGCGCTATCGACACGGCCTCTTCTTCGCCTGCAATTGAGGAGACGAGAATTCCAAACTCGTCGCCGCCTAGACGCGCTACGAGGTCGGTTCCTCGAGAATTGTTAGCCAGGCGATTAGCAATTGCCTGTAGCAGGTGATCGCCAACACCATGACCAAGAGTGTCGTTTACATCCTTGAACCGGTTTAAGTCCATGAGCATCACAGATACGTGCCCATTGGGGCCAGCCTCTGCCAACCTCTCAGATACGCGCTCTTCGAAGTAGATCCGGTTTGGAAGTCCGGTAAGACCATCGTGGAGTGAGCGGTGACGCTTCTCATCTAATTCAGAGCGGAGGAGGTCAACAAGCCGGCCCTTCTCAATCGCCCCAGCCGCGTGCTGAGCAATGGTCTCTAAGAGTCGTGCCTCGTCCTCCAAGAAAGAAGAGCCAACACCGCTGCGGTCAACCGCTATAAGCGCTCCTATTACACCGGAGGTAGTTGCTAACGGATGTATGAGAGCCTCAGCCGCTTCTAGATCCGCGAGTACGCGATATGTACCACTCGCAGGCATATCGACTGGAAGGCGAAGTGCGTTCCCGTCGAGCACACTGCGCCAAGGCTCGGAATTGATATCGATCTCAGGGGCCTGCGAAGTAGTTACATTGCCTTTACTGTCCATATTCACGCGGACCGCATCGGCGTTTGCCTTGTCCGGGAAAATTACAATCTGAGCTCGATCGGCTCGCAGCAGATTCTCTGTACGCCGGAGGATCACGGAAGCAATGGAGTTGAGATCGACTGCTGGACCAATCTCAGATGTGAACTCAATTAGATGTTCAAGAGTCCGGCTGCGGTCATTGAGTAGTGCATAACCGCGCATCCCCCAGAACACACCGAACGCAACGAGAGTTACTAATGCTGCGATTGATGGGCGCGTTGTAACTGCGAATACAAGCAACAACCCGAGAGCTGAGTTCACAAGCACTGTCATGCGGCTAATTACGCGCATCACAGAGGCGTCTTCGACTCCGCCACCCTCGGCGATACGAATCGCCAGTTTTACAACGAAGTCTGAGAACTGATCGCTTACGAGCATGGCGACCGCTACCGCGGCCCAGGCCCTAATCGCAAGCGGATCACTCCCACCGACCAACACTCGGAAGACGGCAACGGCAATCAGAGTCTCAGCTGCTGATCTTGCGAGATTGAATAGCAGTTTGACTGGTCGCTGTTTCTCTACAACCCCTAGAAGCAAGAAGGTCCCTAGAAGCCGCTCGGCGACAAGCAGTGCCGGCCCCACGAATACGAGACCCAGAACAAGCGGAATCTCAGTTAAACAAAGAGTCATTGACTCGCGCCGAAACTCAACGTGAACACCTGTGGCTTCAGCAGCGAAGAACGCCGCCGCCATCAACCACCATGGGGGTCCCCCATCGGCTAACGCCGTTACATGGAGGGTGGCGAGCACCGCAACCGTCGAGACGATGGCGAGCAGCGCCGTTAGCCCATAGATAGGCAGCAAGCGCCTCTCAGCGCGTGCGCGTAGCGTCATGGAGCAGTCGGCGTAACAAGCAATTGTGGGTCAGAGACGTCGCCCCAGACTGACGATGCCCATGCTCCAGCAGTCCAACTACCGTCGGTCCAACGACGGCCGTCCCACGATGCTCCGGTCCAACGACGAGCCAACCAGTAGTCAGTGTTGGATATATCGCCAGTCCATCCGGCTGATGTCCAACGTCTCGCTACGAATGGGCTGCCTGCATAAGGATCGACAGTGCCAGATGAGCCGCCAACAGTCGATCCCCCAGCTGTGACAGGAACATAAACTGGAGCCGATACCGGCCACGCCTGCGAGAAGTTAGTCGGGTACTGTGATGCCTTCTCTGCCGCGTCCTTGGACTTGTCGAGTTTGATAACTCCACTACCCGCAAGAATCGCCGGAGCGTTAACAATCTTCAGAGCACCACGCTTCAGTGCATACTTCGCACCATCTGGCGTGAGGTTTGGGTACTTCGAGAAGAGGAGCGCTACCGCACCCGAGACCACGGCTGTCGACTGCGAGGTTCCACTACCGCGGAAGAAGCGATCTCCAACACGTCCTTCTGGGTAGAGCCAGTCAATAAATGATCCCGGATTACGAAGCCCCTCGACAGAGACACCGGGTGCGAGAACGTCTGGGAATCTGATCGCGCTTCCTGCACTTGAGAAAGCGGCAACGACATCGTCGCTCGATGAACGAGTTCCGACCGGGTCGCTTGCGCCTACTGAGATGACGTATGGGTCATAAGCGGGGCTTGCCATCGAAGTAGCTGTGGCGCCAGCGTTACCCGCTGCCGCTACTACTGCCACTCCTGAGAACCAAACCTTCTCAACAGCAAATGCAAGCGGGTCAAGCTCGTAGGGAATACTTGGGTCTGCCGCGAACGCGAGGTTCAAGACGCGGATTGTGGTTCGAGAGTAAGTGTGATTCGCAACGATCCAACCAAGGGCATCGATAACAGTTGAGACAGTGGTCGTGCCGTCAGCCGTAGCAACCTTGAGGTTAACGATGGTGGCGTTAGGTGCAACGCCCATGTAGCCAGATCCAATGTTCCTAGGGCTTGCAGTTGCGTCACGCCCAGCGATGATTGATGCCATGTGTGTTCCATGCCCAGCAGTGTCGAGTCCGGCAAGCTCTGGGTTGTCAGTCTCCATTGAGAAGTCAGGTCCGTTAACAACCTTTCCTGGAGTGTCGAGCCCTGGCACTGGGACAACACCGGTATCGATGAGAGCAACACCGACTCCCTTGCCAGTTGCACCATCACTCCAGAGTTCGGTCGCACCGATTAAGCGCTCAATCTCGGGGAGTGTTCCAGTGGCAACAGGCGTCGATGATGTGGTGGAAATACTAGATGCGGTGAGGAGGTTGTCCGGCGTAATTGAGAAGACTGACTGCTCGTTAAGGGTGCGATAAGCGTCGGGAGCAAGGCGTGCGGCAACGCCGCCAATGATGTCGAGTCGACGCGTTACCTGGCCGCCGGCATCGAGTACTGCACCCACGACTGCGCTGGCGTCAGCACCGCGCACTACGTAGTCGGCAGTTGACCTTGGCAGGCTGGCTGAGGTGGATGTGATCGTCGCACCGACTCCCGGCAGAAAGGCTAGAGCCACTGCTCCGGCAACTAGCGCGGCCATAAAGGCCCGAGGAGTTCTCGAAGTATTTGGGTTCTCAAACTCACCTGTTGAGTAAGTCGCTGGTGTGAGAATCATTGGTTCCTCTTCGCTTTAGTTACGGGAATGTACGAATTTGTGGTTGCTCCGCCACTAAGCGCTGCACGCATCTAGTGGTTGCTTCAGCACCGAAAGTAGTCATTAAAGAGATCGCTGTCGTCAAAATACTCTGCGGATCTA
>JBAWWI010000107.1:0-6534 GCA_037146835.1 Actinomycetes bacterium
GATCAGGGGACCATTGAGGAGTTGCTTAGCGCTGTGCGCGGGAAGCGCTCGGTTGTGCGAGTCGCCAAGCGTGGCCCGAAGAAGGTCCTCGCCGAGACTGTGGAGCGCAACGCAGTGGATGCATTTGCAAGGCACCGCTTAAAGCGATCAAGCGACCACAATGCACGTGCCCGCTCATTGAACGAACTGCAGAACGCCCTTGGACTCGCGGAAGCGCCCTTACGAATTGAGTGTTACGACATATCAAACCTTCAGGGCACAGAGATAGTTGCTTCAATGACAGTTCTAGAGGATGGGCTCCCGAAGCGATCCGAATACAGGCGCTTTGCGATGAAACACTCGCTTGGGCAGGACGACTTCGCATCAATGGAGGAAGTGCTGACGCGCAGATTTACTGCGTATTTGCGCGAGAGGGATGAGGGTGTGCAGGCTGGGAAACGTTTTGGGTATCCACCGCAACTCGTGGTAGTGGACGGAGGGAAGGGGCAACTCGGTGTTGCTGTTGATGTGCTCCAACGGCTTGGGCTTTCGCACATTCCAGTAGTAGGCCTCGCTAAACGTTTTGAAGAGGTTTATGTACCGGGCCAGAGCGAGCCGATAGAGATTGACCGAAACTCAGAGGCTCTCTACCTGCTCCAGCAAGTAAGAGACGAAGCCCATAGATTCGCAATCACTTTTCACAGATCCCGTCGAGACAAACGTATGACCTCCTCGGTTCTTGACGAAGTCCCCGGCTTGGGGCCGGTTCGGAGGAAGAGGCTGCTTAAAGAGTTCGGGTCGGTAAAGCGCCTAAGGGAGCAGAGCGAAGAGACGCTTAGTGGGCTTGGCTGGCTCCCGCAATCGGCTGGAGAGGCTCTGTACCGTGCTCTTCACGGCGCAGCCCTTTCAAACGATGCGAAGTTTGACTCAGGCGATATTGCAGAAGAACTAAGCAATGCGTCCCCGGACCTGCCATCCTTACAAGCATGACACCGCAGAGTTCGCCCCTTGAGGTGACCGTTCTCACAGGAATGTCCGGTGCCGGGCGCTCCACTGCAGCCGACGCGCTAGAAGACCTGGGTTATTTCGTTATCGACAATCTCCCTCCAGCGCTGATCGGGAAGGTTGCCGACCTTGCACGCAGCGGTGATCGTGTAAATAAGTATGTACTCGTTGTCGATGTGCGATCTGGCCTTTTCGTCGAGGATTTAGTAGACGCACTCTCTGACTTAGAGGCAACTGGCGCTCAGACGCGCGTGATCTTCTTGGACGCTGCTGATGAAGTACTTGTTCGCCGTTACGAAGCAACAAGGCGTCGGCATCCGCTAGCGGATAGCGAGCGAGTCGTCGATGGAATAGCTAGGGAGCGGTCCCTTTTAGAGAACCTTAAGGGTCGAGCCGATGTAGTGCTCGATACCTCGAGTTTGAATGTGCACGAACTGCGGGACCGAGTTCGCGATGTCTGTCTAGGCGAGCACAGGCCTGGAACACTCCAGATCTCTGTCGTCTCCTTTGGGTATAAGCATGGCGTTCCAGTAGACGTCGACCTGGTCTTTGATGTTCGCTTCATCCCCAACCCACATTGGATAGAGGAGTTGCGACCGCTAGACGGAACTGATCTGGCAGTGAAGGACTACGTTCTCAAGCAGCCTGTAACCCCGAAATATTTAGAGTCAGTTACGAATTTGTTCGCCCTCACGCTCCCTGCATACGAGAGCGAAGGGAAGTCGTACCTCTCAGTCGCCTTTGGCTGTACCGGGGGAAGGCACCGAAGCGTCGCTGTCTCAGAGGCATTTGTAGGGATTCTCGGAGAGCTTGGGTACTCCGCCACTGTTCGACACCGAGACCGGCTCAAGGATTAGTTATTAGATCGCTCCGGGGAACGCTTCGGACGGTAATCATTAGCTAATTCAGTAATAAATTTCGATCATCGGGCCTTGAATCCGACAAACCGACCCTCGTGGCGTGAATAATGGCCCCTCAGCATCGGATAGGGCTGCGATGAGTATCAATCAAACTGGCTATAGGAGCATCACATGACTGTACGGGTTGGCATCAATGGTTTTGGGCGTATCGGTCGCTCTTTCACACGAGCAATTCTCGCTCGCGGTGCAGAGGCGGGTGTTGAGCTCGTAGCGGTCAACGACCCATTCGGTGATAGCGAGACTGCTGCCTTCCTTCTTAAGCACGACTCCGTCGGCGGGATGCTCGGTAACGATGTAGCCGTCTCCTCGAATGGGTTCTCCATTGATGGACGCAACATCAAGAAGCTTGAGTCCAAGAACCCGTCCGATGTGCCATGGGGAGACGAGGGTGTCGATGTCGTCATCGAGTCAACAGGAGTATTCACTGCTAGAGACGGAGCAGCAGGGCACCTTGCAGGTGGGGCCAAACGAGTCATCATCTCTGCTCCCTCTAACGATGCGGATGTAACAATTTGCATGGGCGTGAACGACGGCGACTACGACGCTGCGCTCCACACAGTTATCTCCAACGCTTCCTGCACGACGAACTGCCTCGCTCCCCTCGCAAAGGTGCTCGACGACACCTACGGCATCGAGAAGGGGTTCATGACGACTGTTCATGCGTATACCTCTGATCAATCACTTCAGGATCTCGCTGCTACCTCGCGTTCAGGAAAGCCTGATCTTCGACGTATGCGCGCAGCGGCACTCTCGATCATTCCAAGCAGCACAGGTGCAGCTCGTGCAATTGGTCTTGTGCTCCCGCAGCTGAAGGGTCGCCTCGACGGAATGGCTCTGCGAGTTCCTACACCTACAGGTTCAATTACAGACCTCACGGTTGAGCTCCGCAAGGGAGCATCACCCGAAGAGATCAACGCTGCGTTTGCCGCTGCCGCTGCTAATCCAGCGTTCCGAGGTGTGCTCCAGTACAGCGAAGAGCCTCTTGTCTCTGCCGACATTGTTGGGAATGCATCCTCTTGTATTTTCTCAGCAATTGATACGTCAGCGAACGGAAATCTTGTGAAGGTGCTCGGCTGGTACGACAACGAATGGGGTTACTCGAACCGCCTTGTTGACCTGGTTCGCTTCATCGGCTGATTTATGCCAACCGACTTGCCTCTCCTTGAGGATCTTTTATCAATCAGAGGTGCGAGAGTTCTTCTTCGTTGCGAGTTGAATGCACCGATTGCCGATGGTGTGGTCACGGATGATCTACGGCTGACTTCGGCAATCCCCACCATCGATTGGCTGCGTGACCAAGGGGCGGCGGTTGTAATTGCTGCGCACCTCGGTCGCCCAAAGGGTGCTGTTGATCCAAAGTTTTCGCTTGCCCCCGTTGCGCTGCGCCTCTCGGAGCTAATGGGGACTGAGATCGAACTCTCAGATCGAATTTATGGCTCAGCAGCTGACTCGATGATTTCCTCACTCAGCCCAGGCGATGTGATGATGCTTGAGAACCTGCGTTTTGA
The DNA here is from genome assembly GCA_037146835.1 of Actinomycetes bacterium. Taxonomy (GTDB): domain Bacteria; phylum Actinomycetota; class Acidimicrobiia; order IMCC26256; family IMCC26256; genus IMCC26256. The sequence continues at coordinate 3,413 of JBAWWI010000107.1, forward strand.
TGCAGGCGAGGAGGCCAATAGTCCATCCTTCGTTGCGAGTCTTGTGGCTCCGTTTGACCTCTATGTCAACGATGCTTTTGGGGCGTCTCATCGATCCCACGGATCAATTGTCGGGCCACCTCTGCTGCTTCCTTCGGCGGCTGGTCTTCTTCTACGCAGCGAGGTTGAGACCCTGGGTGGGCTACTTGGTCAGCCCGCCAAGCCCTTCATAGCGGTACTCGGTGGATCGAAGGTATCGGACAAGCTAGGAATCATTAAGGCTCTGCTCTCCAAATGTGATCGCATACTTGTTGGCGGTGCAATGGCATTCACCTTTCTTGCAGCGCAAGGTCATTCCGTTGGCGATTCGCTACTTGAGGTTGATTTCATCGGTGCATGTAAAGATCTCCTTGCAACGGGGCGCGTGGATATCCCCGTAGACATCGTGATTGCTAAAGAAATATCTGCAGAGGCTGAAGCAGTCGTCGTCAAGGCCAACGCTATTCCCGATGGTTGGAAGGGCCTAGATATTGGCCCGGAGACCGCTGCACTATTCTCTGATCAAATCGCCGAGGCGCGAACGATCCTGTGGAATGGCCCGATGGGTGTCTTCGAAGTAGCCCCATTTGCGGGAGGAACGATCACTGTTGCAGAGGCAGTCGCAGAGTGCTCTGGGTTCACCGTCGTTGGTGGGGGAGATAGCGCAGCTGCAGTTAGAGCGATGCATTTAGACGATCAGATTGATCACATGAGCACGGGCGGCGGTGCGTCTCTCGAGTTTCTCGAGTTGGGGGACCTTCCAGGGCTTAGCGCACTACGAAAAGGGAGACCCTCAGAATGACAACCAAACAAAATGATCGCATGCCGATTATCACTGGTAACTGGAAGATGAATCACGACCACTATCAAGCGATACAAGTAACTCAGAAACTTTCTTATCAGCTCGACAAGACTGACTACGAACATGTTGAGGTTGTAATTTGCCCACCCTTCACTGATCTTCGGTCTCTGCAAACAATGCTTGATGCCGATCGAATTCCGATGGCCCTCGGTGCTCAGAATTGTTTTCATGAAGACGGCGGCGCGTACACCGGCGAGGTAAGCCCAGGGATGCTCGCCAAACTGAATGTCAAGTACGTAATCGTGGGGCACTCCGAGAGAAGAGAAATTTTCGGCGAGACCGATGAAACAGTGAATCTCAAAGTTAAGGCTGTACTTAAGTTCGCGATGGTCCCAATACTCTGCGTAGGGGAGACCCTCGCTGAGCGAGAGGCTGATGGAGCAGAGGCCAAGGTAGCTGCGCAACTAGTCGCTGGTTTGGCCGGGGTCTCGAAAGGCAATATTGCAACCCTCGTTGTTGCCTACGAACCCATCTGGGCTATCGGCACCGGGCGGACCGCAAGCACCGATGATGCTCAAGCGATGTGCTCTTTTATACGTAAGCAGGTCGAGGCGATCGCCGGAGTAGCTGCGGCCCAGAGTCTGCGCATTCAGTACGGCGGGAGTGTGAAGCCCGGCAATATTGGTGAACTGATGGCCTGCGCTGATATCGATGGAGCGCTAGTTGGAGGGGCATCACTCGACCCAGATGATTTCGCCCGAATTGTGAGATTTGGCTAATAGCGGCTTATTGCCTCTAATTGCCTCTAATTGATTGCTGCTGCTGCGGCAAGGAGTTGGTTGTTCAAGTCGCAGTACGCAGTGTTTTTCAGGCAGGACTCGCCGATCCGAGCATTCTGCGTGGTAGTTTCACGCCCGTCCGCTAAGGGAGAAATGTGCTTACCTCAATAATTCTCGTTGTATGTGTAGCCATGGCGCTCACGCTCATCCTTTTGATCCTCCTCCACGCTGGTCGCGGTGGCGGACTCTCTGACATGTTCGGTGGGGGTCAGCTTGGTGGCTCAATGGCCGGGAGCACCGTCGTTGAGCGCAACCTCGACCGCCTAACGGTAATCGCTGCTCTCATCTTCTTTATCTCTGTGATTCTCTTAGGCCTAAGGGTCACCTGATCCGCGGTCGCTAGACCCTAGGGTTAGGCATAGCCAAATCCCCTCCGGAGGTCTAGAGAATGAAACTTCGTAAATACGTAGTTACTACAGTCGCCCTATTCGCGCTCCTCTCAATGTCGCTCGCAGCATGCGGCAGCAATGGGAGCAACGGCAATTCTGCCGCCGCAAACGGCACGCTTGTTGTCGGTGCCGATCAAGAGCCTGAGTGCCTCGACTGGATCGCTACTTGCGCAGGTACCTCTTGGGGAACTTGGGCTGCTCTTGTAACTACGCTTCCGCAGGCGTATTTCAGTCATGCATCTAGTGGCAGTTCCGGAGCTTACGTTTACGAGCCGAGCCCACTTTTAGCTGGCGAGGCAACGGTAGCGCCAGGCGATAAGCAGATCATTACCTACAAACTGAACCCCGCAGCCGTTTGGTCGGATGGCGTCGCAATCACAAGTACTGACTTTAAGTACACCTTCGACCAGATCATGTCCGGTAACGACATTTACGACACGACCGGTTACGCCAACATCGAGTCTGTTGAGACTCCCGACCCAACGACGGCTGTGGTTAGTTACAAGGAGCGCTTCGCTGGATGGAAAAGTCTCTTTGGAAGCGGCTATGGGATCATGCCCTCGCACCTTCTAGAGGGCAAAAATCGCAACGCCATTATGAAAGATGGATATACATTCTCAGGTGGCCCGTGGAAGCTAGACGGCGGGAAATCTGGCTGGAAGAAGGGTGTCTCGATCTCCCTTGTGCCAAACGAGAATTACTGGGGAACTAAGGCAACTATTAAGAAGGTTGTCTTCCGTTTCATAACCGACACCTCTGCGCTCTTTCAAGCGTTCAAAGCAGGAGAGGTTGATTTCCTTTACCCCCAGCCTCAGCCTGATTGGTTCCCTGCTGTCAAGGGTGGCATCGAGGGAGCAACAATCAAAGCCACAGCAGACACCTCCGCAGTTGAGGCACTTTGGTTGAATAACTCGAAACCACCATTTGACAACGAGTCCGTACGTAAGGCAATTGCGTACTCCCTTGATCGAGATGCAATCGTGAAGCGTCTCTTTGGTCCGCTTGGCGTCAATAAGGCATGGCAGTCGTTCAATCCACCGATCGTCGCGGCTTACGCAGATCCAGCTGGCTTTA
>JBAWWI010000108.1:0-6476 GCA_037146835.1 Actinomycetes bacterium
AGTCCAGCAATTAGTCCAGCAATTAGTCCAGCAATTAGTCCAGCAATTAGTCCGTAGTCCGGGTCCAGAGTGGCCCTGAGCGAGAGATAGAGAGATAAAGCCATGAGACCCACTAAGGCAGCTAAGACCCCAAAGCCCACACCAGGGATTCGTGAGACCGGCGGAAATACGGTTGAGCGAGACAAAGCTCTTGAGATGGCATTAGGCCAGATCGAGAAGCAGTTCGGTACTGGATCAATCATGCGCCTCGGCGAGCAGGGCAACGTAGGCATCGAGGCCATCTCAACCGGTGCACTCGCTCTCGACCTTGCGCTCGGCATAGGCGGCCTACCCCGTGGTCGCGTTATCGAGATCTTTGGCCCAGAGTCATCCGGTAAGTCAACGCTTGCCCTACACGTGGTGGCCGAGGCACAGCGCAATGGTGGGATATGTGCATACATCGACGCAGAGCACGCTCTCGACCCGGTCTACGCAAAGGCAATTGGAGTCAACGTCGATGATCTTTTGATCTCGCAGCCGGATACTGGTGAGCAGGGGCTCGAGATCGCAGACATGCTGATCCGCTCTGGAGCACTCGATGTACTCGTAGTCGACTCCGTTGCAGCTCTCGTGCCTCGCGCTGAGATTGAGGGCGAGATGGGCGATACCCACGTTGGACTACAGGCACGCTTGATGAGTCAGGCGATGCGTAAGCTCACCGGAAACCTGCACAAGTCCCGCACTATCTGTGTGTTCATCAACCAGCTTCGGGAGAAGATTGGGGTCATGTTCGGCTCACCTGAGACGACCCCTGGCGGTAGAGCGTTGAAGTTCTACTCCTCAGTACGACTAGATATTCGCCGCATTGAGGCGATCAAAGACGGCACCGAGATTGTCGGTAACCGCACCAGGGTCAAGGTTGTAAAGAACAAGGTTGCTCCGCCATTTCGCCAGGCAGAGTTTGACATCATGTACGGGAAAGGCATCAGCCGCGAGGGATCTATCCTCGATGTCGGTGTAGATCTCTCGATCATCAAGAAGTCGGGTGCTTGGTTTACCTATGAGGGCGAGCAACTCGGTCAAGGTCGTGAGAACTCTAAGAACTTCCTCTCTGAGAATCTTGACCTCATGTTTGAGATTAGCGAGAAGATTCGTGTTGCCTCAGGGATCGGAGAGGGTGCTGAGTTGAAAGATGAACTAAGCGATCTAGATGATCTAGATGATCTAGATGGTCTTGAGATTCTCAAAGGACCAATCGGGGTTGATATAGACGGCTAATCGGCCAAGAAGTTGATTAAGGCCCGACTCGCTAGGTGCGTAAATGCACTAGGCGGGTCGGGCCTTTTTCGTTCTCCGAGTTGTGGTGCTCCGAGTAGTGGGGGTCTTAGTAGTACGGGTCTTGGTTGGGGTGCTCCTAGCAGTGGGGGTCTTAGTAGAGCGGGTCGTAGTTGTCCTGCTCCGAGGCGCGCGGGTCTTAGTAGTGGGGGTCTTAGTAGCGCAGGGTTTAGAAGATGCCTCGAATAAGCACGGCAAAGCCTGCGCTTAGAGCGATGAGTAGAACATAGGGTCGAAGTTTTGTTCCATCGACACGCGCTCGAATTGGGTGCGAAATTGCGTACCCAATTGCAATTGCGGGGAGCATGCATATTGCGAAGGAGACCTGAGGCCACCCAAGTTTGCCGGCGAGGGCAATGGCAGTAAGGGACATCACATTCCCTACAACAAATGAAACAGCGAGTGTTGCGCGCAGACGCTCCCCTGCGTGGTGCTGGTAGAGGAGGGCGAGGGGTGGCCCGTCGACTGCTGCTGCAGTCCCGAGTGCGCCGGCGGCCACTCCTGCGGCGCCGGCCTCTAGCGCTGTGATCTCCGATGGTGAGCGAAGACTAAGGAGGCAGACCCCAATAATGATTGAGCAGCCAACAGCAATTAGTAAAGCGTTGGGGGCGAGAGCGGATACCACGATGAGCCCAAGGATCGTCCCGGGAACCCTCCCCGCGACAATCCAGCCGATTCCAGAGCGATCAATTGCATGCCTCTCGCGTATTGAGATTGTGAGCGAGAGGGGGATACCTATGAGCAGAAATGATGCTGGTACGGCATCTGGGTTGATCATCGCAATAATCGGTACGCCAATGAGGTTGAGCCCGAGCCCCACGACCCCTTGTGTTGTCGCTCCAAAGGTGACTACCGCAAAACAGAGTCCCCACTGCAGCAGAGTTAGATGCGGCAACGGCTTCTCGGTCGGTTAGCGGGGTCGGTGCCCCTAGAGACATGAGGTTCTTTGTGCTCTCGCATGTTGGGGGATCGTAGGGGAGTCCTAGACTGCCGCCTGTGACCGAGCCAAGGAGATTCCTCGTACGCACCTTCGGGTGTCAGATGAACGAGCATGACTCCGAGCGCATCGCCGGGGTCCTAATCGCAGATGGTCTCGAACCTACTGATGACCTAGAGCTTGCAGATGTAGTTGTGCTCAATACCTGCTGCATTCGCGAGAATGCCGATAACCGCCTCTACGGAACCCTTGGGCATCTCAAGTCACTCAAGGATCGACGACCGGATATGCAGATTGCTGTTGGGGGCTGCCTTGCTCAGAAGGACCGAGACATAGTTCAGCAGCGCGCTGGGCATGTTGATGTCGTCTTCGGTACGCACAATCTTGCGAGTGCTCCAGCATTGCTTAAGCAGGCACGCCTTACTGGAGAGTCGGTCATTGAGATTCTTGAGGAGCATGAGGCCTATCCATCTGCTCTCCCCGCTAGTCGCGAAGTAGATCACTCGGCATGGGTAACCATTCAGATTGGCTGCGATAATTCCTGCGCCTTCTGCATCGTTCCGAGTGTGCGCGGCAGCGAGGTAAGCCGCCGCATGGGCGACATTGTCTACGAGGTTGAGCAACTAAGTGCGGATGGAGTTAATGAGATAACTCTTCTCGGCCAGAATGTGAACTCCTATGGACGCGACCTCGGCGCCGCACAGTACGCACCGCAGTTCGCAGACTTGCTTCGCGCAGTAGATGCTGTGGAGGGAATTAAGCGAATTCGCTTTACATCCCCGCACCCCAAGGATCTACGCCCCGAGACAATCGCGGCGATGGCAGAGTGCGAGGCGGTCTGTGAGCACCTTCATCTGCCTCTTCAGTCTGGGTCTAATCGAACGCTTGCGCGTATGCATCGCGGGTATACGGCTGAGCGCTATCTAGAGCGCCTCGCTGCAGCACGAGCGGGGATTCCCGATCTCGCGGTTACCTCCGACATCATTGTCGGATTCCCCGGAGAGACTGACGAAGACTTTGAGCGCACGATGGAGGTAGTGGCCGAGGCTCGATATGACTCGGCATACACATTCGTCTTCTCGCCTCGCCCAGGTACTGAGGCTGCGGAGATGGTCGATGATTTCATCGCGCCAGAGGTAGTAGCAGAGCGCATGACTCGGCTCACCGAACTCTGCGATGTCGATGCTCTTTTTCGCTACGAAGCGCGTGTCGGTCTCGTAGAGGAGGTCCTAATTGAGGGGCCATCCAAGAAGGACGCAGATGTAATCGCAGCTCGAACCCGTCAATCTAAATTGGTGCACTTCAAGCCACCTGAGGGAGTTCTCCTAGCCCCTGGGTCGATGGCCAAGGCCCGTATCACAAGCGCTGCTCCTCACTGGTTGAGCGCTGAGTTTCTGCGTGCAACCGAGCCGGCTGCACGAAGGCGTGTTCGGATTCCGGTTACCTCAGGGTGAGTCAGGGTTCTTTGGGGAGCGGCCGCGATGTCCAAGACGGCGACGCTCGCGAGGAGGCCGGCATGCTTGGTCTCGGCAGTGTTGAGCACCTTGTACTTGTTGCCCCAACCGCCTCCGGTAAATCTGAGATAGCGCTACGCGCTGCAGAGGCACTCGGGGATATTGAGATTGTCTCTATCGACTCTATGCAGGTCTACAGGGGCATGGATATCGGCACCGCAAAGGTTGATGCTGAGGCTCGTGAGCGAGTTCCCCACCACATGATCGACGTCATAGATCCCTGGCAGGTTTGGTCTGTTCAACAGTTTCAAATTGAGGCTAGAAAAGCTGTTGCGGATATCGAGTCGCGGGGCAAGCGTGCTCTCCTGGTAGGGGGCACCGGCCTATACGTCCAGGCTGTAATAGATGACCTGCGTTTCCCTGGCGAAGATCTAGTGCTGCGCGCCGAGATTGAGGCGCGTACCGCCGAGCCTGGCGGCATAGCCGGAGCTTATGAGCAACTTCTCGCTGCCGATCCTCTCGCTGCGTCACGAATTGATCCACATAACGTTCGCCGTATCGTGCGCGCGCTTGAGGTTATTGAGAAGACAGGCGAGCCCTTCTCGTCGTTCGGCCCAGGGCTTGATCGATACGGACCGACTGCATTCCCAGTGCGCATTGCGGGTCTCTGGCTATCGCGTGATGTAACAGCACTTCGGATTCATGAAAGGTTCGATGCGATGCGCGTTGGCGGGCTGGTGGACGAGGTGCGCGCACTGCGAGCCGAACCACGAGGATGGTCTAGAACCGCGCGTCAAGCCATTGGGTATAAAGAGCTGGAGGAGGTTCTAGATATGGAGAGAGACCTAGAAAACTCACCAGAGACAGAGCTAGATTCAGCCTTTGTGGATGCCTTCGAGACCGCAAAACGCCGTACTAGATCATTCTCAAGGCGTCAGCGGATGTGGTTTAGGCGTGACCCACGCATCACATGGTTTGGGGCAGTTGAGAAAATCGAAGACACGACCCCTGCATTGCTGGCATGGTGGGGGGCAGCATGAGCCTTATTACTCTCCACAAGATCGAAGCCACAGGGAACGACTTCCTAGTTGTTGATGCGCGCCACTGGGATCCTGCGGTCTTGGTTGCTCAGGCTGCGCAATTATGCGATCGAAGTAATGGGTTTGGGGCAGACGGATTACTGCTGCTCGGGTTGCCTTTGGATGTTGCTGGTGGAGCTGATGGCGCTGATGGTCTCGAGCAAGCTCACTGCTCAATGCGCTTAATCAATGCCGATGGTAGCGACGCCGAGATGAGCGGAAACGGAGTACGCGCCCTGGGATTGTTTGCAGTCTCAATCGGTCTAGGTGCCGAGGGGGTGCTGCGTGTAGATACCGCTGCCGGGCGCAGGGTTCTTGATCTCGAGATAGATAGCGAAGGCGTACTCGTATATGCAACCGTGGATATGGGAGCGGTTGCATTCGACTCTGCGAGCATTCCAACCACAGCGCAAGACCCACGAGGGCTCGGGGCAGTAATCGACGGGGTTAGTTACTCTGGCGACGCCGCTGGTATGGGCAACCCTCACTGGGTGTTACTCGTAGAAGACCCGGCTAAGGCTCTAGTCGTCGAGCATGGCCCCATTCTCGAACTCGACGAACGATTTCCGAATCGAACCAACGTCGAGTTCATCTCGCTTACGCCAGGCGAGAGCAACGCCATCACTATGAGGGTATGGGAGCGCGGTGTGGGCGAGACACTCTCCTGTGGAACCGGTGCATCTGCAGCCGCTGCTGTTGCAAATCGAATGGGATTGGTAGGCGATTTAGTGACCGTGCATGTCCCGGGTGGCGATTTATTGGTGGAGATCAGAGACGGAGCTGAGGGGCAGGCTGGAGCGAAGTTGATACGCCTTGGAGGACCGGTCGCTAATGTTGCCGAGATCACGCTTGAATCAAAGGACTTCACGTCATCGCTTTGAGAGCCACAGATTTCGCTACTGCCCCCAGATTGTTCGGGGAGTCGTTCTCTATTCTCGGTTCACTCGTCTCAACTGACTCTGAAATCTCCGCCATCTCAACGCCGTCACATAGTCATCGAGACGATTCCGGTCGAGTCGCCACAGGATTCGCTAGCGGATTCACTCTCATCCAAGATCAAAGAGACCAGCGATGAGTAGCGATGAGTAGCGGCCAGCAGGGGAGGGGGCGCCGTCGCCTTACCGCCACCGAGGTCGATCTCGACGTTGTTCGCCAACGGGCACTCCTCGTCGGCACCGGAATCGGCACAAGGAGCGTTGAGGCGGCCGAGGAGTCACTAGCGGAGCTCGCTCGCCTTACTGATACCGCTGGCGCAGACGCGGTAGAGATTGTTCTCCAGCGAAGAGATCATCCCGACTCGCGTACCTATATAGGTAAAGGCAAGGCCGAGGAACTTAGGGAATCGGTCAAGGCCCTTGATATCGATGTCGTGATTTTTGACGACGAACTTAGCCCTGCCCAGCAACGCAACTTAGAGAAAATCTTCGAGGTGGACGTCGTAGATCGCGTCGCACTTATCCTTGATATTTTTGCCCAACACGCTGCGAGCCAAGAAGGAATGCTCCAAGTGGAGTTGGCCCAACTTCGCTATCAAATGCCGCGCCTTCGCGGCAGGGGTGGAGTCCTATCTCAGCAGGGTGGAGGAATCGGAACTCGCGGGCCTGGTGAGACTCAGCTCGAGGTCGATCGCCGGCGCATCCAACGACGTGTTGCGCGCTTGGAGCGCGATCTAAGCGAACTTGTTCGCAAACG
>JBAWWI010000109.1:0-6427 GCA_037146835.1 Actinomycetes bacterium
ACTCAGGCAGCACTGCTCTCAGGGGATCTCTCGGGCACACAGGCCGTAGAGGTAGCACGCGGCGCGATTGTTGCGCCGAATACTGAGACTCAACTCTTGAGCCTCTCAAAACATGCGACAGTGCGCGATCTACGCGATGCAACTAACCGTGTGGTTGCAGCGGCCACTGATGAAGCAGAGCGACACCGACAGGTACACAAATCGCGTTACTTAAAATCATGGACTGATTCGGATGGTTCGTTCAATCTAAAAGCGCGCATCACTGTCGCTAATGGTGCGCTCGTCATGGCGGCCCTAAAGCCTATTCAGGATGAGATCTTTAGGTCAGCGCGTAAGAGTGGTGCACATGAAAGACCGGAGGCCTACGCCGCAGATGCGCTAATGGCACTCTGCGAAAAGGCTAATAATGCAACGTTAGGGACAGCCGCAGGTGCGAACGCCAAAAAGGCTGCACGCCCCAACGTTGTGATGAATATTCGCGTCGACATCGATGCGCTTAAGCGTGGACATACCGAGAATGGCGAGATCTGTGAGATCGCAGGTGTCGGTCCGATCCCTGTAGCGACTGCAACTGAGTATCTGGGAGAAGCATTTCTAAAACTCTTGGTACTCGATGGGACAGACATCAAGACAGTTGCGCATATGGGTAGATCGATTCCTGCACCATTGCGAACAGCCGTTGAGGAGCGAGATCGGAAATGCCAAGTACCAAAGTGCGATATGAGCGTCGGACTCGAGATAGATCACATCAAACCATTCTCTGAGGGCGGCCCTGCAAGCCTCGAGAACCTCGTACGCCTCTGTAAGCGCCATCACCATCAAAAAACACATGATGGATACCGCCTAGTCAAGATCGAACCGCAGAAGCTTGAAGCACCTGAGATCGAAGGACAAACGAATGGAGCGCGAGTTAAGACAAACGACTCAGCCCCAACATGGGCCTGGCGCGCACCACCGGATAGTGGGTAGCTGCAAGAGAGGTCTCGTAGGGTGGAGACGATCTGGGCCTGGCGCGCACGACCGGATAGTGGATAGACCGCGAGTTGGAGCCGCTGGGAGCACCCTTGACAAGACTTTCATAAACCGTATACTTCTATACAGTTTATGAAAGTTAATCCCTCCTCCCTAGCCCCGATGCTGCGCTCAGACGCTCAAGGCCGAATCCTCGCACGCCTTATGACGGACCCGTCTCAGTGCTACACCCTCACAGATTTGGTTCGATGCGTTGACTCGAGCATGCCGACAGTGATGCGCGAAGTTGGGCGAGCAGAGGCAGCGGGAATTCTAACCACGGAGAAAATTGGCCCTGTACGGCTCGTCAAGGCCAACCCGGCGCATCCCCTCTACGACGCGCTGAGCCAAATAGTTCTGACAACGTACGGGGTGCCCGCAATTATTCAGAGTGAGTTTGACGGACTCGTCGGAGCAAGCGCTGTCATCATCTTTGGCTCCTGGGCCCACCTATACAACGGCGATGCCGGAAGAAGCCCGAACGATATTGATGTTCTTATTATCGGATCGCCGAGCCGAGAACTTGTTGATGCTGCAGCCGATCGCGCTGAGACCAAGATTGGCCTACCGGTGCAGGCAACCATCCGCTCTGTTGAGAATTGGAAGGAGGATAACGATCCATTCATCAACGGAATAAAGAGCAAGCCTTTCACTGTTGTCTTTAATACTGAAGAGCCTGCACTCGGGCTTGCTCTTGATTGAAGCGACAGTTCAAGAATCAATTCGCCCTCAACATGGGCAGGGCAACTTGTTTAGGGTCCTCCTACGGTTAGGGTTCGGGCCTGGCACGCACCCCCAATCCCAGGAGAGATAGATGGACCTCAGTGGAAAGACTGCACTTATTACCGGTGGCGCATCGGGCATCGGCAAGGCAACGGCAATTCGCCTCGCCGCCGAGGGAGTGCGCGTGGCAGTTGTCGACTTTGATGGTGCCGGCGCGGAAGCAACCGCAGCCGAGATTGGTTCGATTGCATTCCAAGCCGATTGCGGCTCATCCACAGAGATCGACGAGGTATTCACCGCAGCCGAGGAGGCTCTCGGCGGATTAGATATTGCATTCCTAAACGCTGGCATCGCAATCGGCATCTCAGACATCACCACACTTGATGATGAGAGTTACTTCCGCATGATGCGCGTGAATGTAGATGGAGTCGTTTTCGGAACCCGCGCTGCAGCACGAGCACTTACCCGTAGCGGCGGCGGTGCGATTGTCGCCACTGCATCACTCGCTGGAATTGTCCCCTTTGCTCCAGACCCTTGCTACGACGCATCGAAGCACGCGGTAGTCGGCTTCGTACGCAGCGTTGCCCCAACACTCGCCGCCAAGGGCATATTCATGAACAGCGTGAACCCCGGCATGACCGATACCAACATCTTGAACGAAGAGACCAAAGAGATGTTTCGCGCCGCCGACTTCCCCCTCATGACCGCCGAGCACATCGCAGGAGCGGTCGCCACGATCATCGAGACCGGTAACTACGGCGAGTGCTGGGTATGCCAGCCCGGCCGAGACCCCGAGCCCTATCGATTCGGATCAGCCCCCGGGCCCAGAGGCGGCGCAACAGGTGTGATTCCGCCAGTAGTGGCGAGCTCAAAGTGGGCAACCGGCGGGCCAAACTCTTAGAGGAGTCTTAGGGGTTCAGCGCATTACCTATATATAGGTGCCTCCATACGGCCCGATTTAGGTGGCCTTTTGGAGTCAGTGCCCCAAATACTTAGGTGTTGAGCCCCTAAACAATGGCTCCTCACTCCCCTCTCTGCCGTATCGTTACCGACGTGGCTAAGAGCGATAACTCCAAAAGTGAATCTTCGAATAGTGATGCCGAAGAATCAGTTATCCCTGAGGTATTGACCGTGGTGACCCCTGACGTGCTGAACGAAGAAGCTACCGAGCAGGTAACCCAGCCCTCCAAGCTGATCCGCATCGCCACCATGGTGCGAACAATGCTCGACGAAGTGCGCCGCGCTCCCCTCGATGACGCTGGCAGGCGTGCGCTTCGCGAGATCCACGAACGCTCTCTACGCGAACTCCAGGGCGTGCTCTCCCCCGATCTGCAGGAAGAACTCGCAAAGATGGTTCTGCCTTTCTCATCCGAGACCCCGAGCGAGTCAGAGTTGCGCGTCTCTCAGGCTCAACTCGTTGGATGGTTAGAGGGTCTCTTCCACGGAATCCAAGCCAGCCTCTTTACACAGCAAGCAATGGCGCAGCAACAACTCGAGGAGATGCGTAACCCGCGTAGCCTCGAGATGGGGATGCAGACCGGCTCTGGCCCAGGCAATGAATCAAACGAAGCGCACCCACCGGGCGCTTACCTCTAAGCAATAAAGGACACCCTCTCCAATGGCCGACTGGTCCCCAAGTTCTTGGCAATCACGCGCTGCAGCACAGCAGCCTGAGTACACAGATCAAGGTGCACTCGACGCAGCGCTCGCGGAACTACGCGGGCTCCCGCCGCTTGTCTTTGCAGGCGAGGCTCGCACTCTTACTGCAATGCTCGGTGAGGCCGCTGCTGGGCGCGCATTCGTGCTTCAGGCCGGCGATTGCGCCGAGTCGTTTAGTGCATTTAGTGCAAACTCAATTCGCGACAAGCTCCAAGTAATCCTTCAAATGTCCGTAGTTCTCATGTACTCAACCGGTGTGCCGGTTGTGAAGTTGGCACGCATGGCCGGGCAGTTCGCAAAGCCTCGTTCATCCAATACCGAGGAGCGCGACGGGGTATCTCTGCCATCCTTCCGCGGCGACATGGTCAACGACCTCGCCTTTGATGCTGCGTCGCGTGTTGCTGACCCTCAGCGCCTAGTTCGCGGCTACTACCAATCTGCAGCGACCCTCAACCTTGTGCGCGCACTCTCCAAAGGTGGATTTGCTGACCTCTCTCGAGTACACCAATGGAACCAAGAGTTCGCAGCATCTAGCGGCGAGGGAAAACGCTACGAAGAGATGGCCGCAGAGATAGAGCGCGCACTTATATTCATGCGTGCCTGTGGAATCGACCTAAACGGTGAGCTTGCCCTCCATGAGGTAGATGTATTCACCTCGCACGAAGCCTTGCTACTTGGTTACGAGGAGTCACTTACACGTGAGGACTCTCTCACCGGCGACTTCTATGACACCTCGGCCCACATGCTCTGGATCGGCGAGCGCACTCGCCAGCTAGATGGCGCTCACGTTGAGTTCCTACGTGGAGTTGGCAACCCTCTCGGCGTGAAGGTTGGGCCAAAGGCAACGCGTGACGACATCCTCGGCCTCTGCGATGCCCTCAACCCTGATGCGATCCCAGGTCGCCTTACATTCATCAGCCGCATGGGTGCAGAGACAGTCTCCGAGGTGCTCCCACCACTCCTTGATGCTGTGAAGGACTCTGGCCATCCTGTTGTCTGGACCTGTGATCCGATGCATGCCAATACCTACCAGCATGCAAGCGGCTACAAAACAAGAGACTTCGCCACTGTGATGACCGAGTTGCGTAACTTCTTTGGCGCATGTCAAGCCAGTGGCGTCTGGCCAGGTGGCGTGCACATTGAGTTGACCGGCGAGGATGTCACAGAGTGCCTCGGCGGCTCTGAGGAGATCCTCGGAGAGCAACTCGAGGAGCGCTACGAATCAATGTGTGACCCGCGCTTAAATGCTCGCCAATCACTTGATCTTGCATTCCAGGTTGCAGAGTTACTTCGGGCCTAAGCCCGCTACTTCTCTACTCCTGCTACTTCTCTTCTTAAGTTGGACGCGCCTAATCAGTCTGCTAGTGCTTTGTTGATTCCCGAGCGCTCATACTCAGCGGCTAGCTCATCGGCTTGACGGCTCTCATCTGCAGCCGATGTTCGCGCGGGTAGATACTTCGCTGCTACTAGAACACCTATAACCGCAACACCGGCAGCGACTCTCATACCGACGCGCATTCCGTCTACGTACGCAGCACGCGATGCTGACTCCAACAAATCTGCTGCGACTCCAGAACCTGGGAAAGGATTATCTGCCCTGAGATTTGCCGCCGCGCTAGTCGCTGTCCCAATTCCTCCAAGAGCAAAGGTCTTGAACTGCGCCGGTACAACTCCACCCGGGAACAACCCTGAGAGTTTTGTTGACTGGAAGAAAGTTACTAGTTTTGTAGTGTAGATCGATGCGAGCACCGAGCCGATGACAGCAACTCCGAGTGCTCCACCCATCTGGCGCGTGGTGTCATTTACAGCAGATCCAACACCAGCCTTAGCAAGTGGCAGCGAAGACATAACTGACTCTGTTGCCGGGGCCATCACTAAGCCCATACCTGCAGCGAGACACATCATGCGTGATGCAATCGAGAAATAAGAACTATCTGCCGTGAGGAACGAAAGAAGAATCAGCCCGAAGGTGACGCCACCCATACCTGCAGCAACCGTAATCTTGGTTCCAAATTTCTTAACAACACGTGTGCTGTTCGGCGCAACGACCATCATCGCTAGAGAGAATGGCACCATTCGTATACCGGTCTGAAGCGGGGTATACCCAATGACGAACTGCAGGTACTGAGTAATCAGGAACATCGATCCGAACATTGCGAAGAACACGAAAGTAATTGATGTATTGGCCGCCGTGAAGCGCGCGTTGCGGAAGAGTTTCATATCGAGCATTGGGTGCGATGAGTGCAGCTCCCACATGACGAAGGCGAGCATCAGCAACGATCCGATTGCCAGACCGCCAAGTGTCTTTTGGCTCGTCCATCCCTCAGTGGGGGCCTGAATAAGAGACCAGAGCAGCGTGAATAGGGCTGCGATCGATAACGCAGCACCAACTGGATCGAGTCGAGGAGCGCTTGGGTCCTTGGAGGTTGGGATTAAGAAGACCCCAGCGATAAGCCCAATAGTCACAATCGGGAGGTTTACGTAGAAGACCGACTGCCATGAGTAGTGCTGCAGAAGCATTCCTCCAACTAGCGGCCCTAGTGCGCCACCGATCCCGGCTGTACCAGCCCAGATGCCAATTGCTTTGCCGCGCTCATGCCCTGGGAAGACGTTCGTGATGATCGAGAGAGTCGCGGGCATGATCGCTGCGCCACCGATCCCCATGAATGCACGAATTCCAATTAGCCCATTTGCGCTCGCAACGAATGTGGCACCGAGCGAGCCGAGACCAAAGA
The DNA here is from genome assembly GCA_037146835.1 of Actinomycetes bacterium. Taxonomy (GTDB): domain Bacteria; phylum Actinomycetota; class Acidimicrobiia; order IMCC26256; family IMCC26256; genus IMCC26256. The sequence continues at coordinate 6,129 of JBAWWI010000109.1, forward strand.
GGATGAGCCCAATCTGGAGCGCACCACGCCTACCAAATCGATCGCCTAGCGAACCTGCGGTGAGAAGCAAGCCGGCGAAGACGAGAGTGTACGAATCGATGATCCATTGAATCTGGCTCTGGGTTACACCGAGGTCTCGAACGATTGTTGGGATAGCAACATTGAGAATCGAGTTGTCGAGCACAATTACAAGCAAGCTGAAGCAGAGCACAGCGAGAATCAACCAACGCCTTGAATAGGCATGCTCTTGTACTCGCGCTGCTCGCGTCTGTCTGGCGTTCATTTAATGCTCCCGGGGA
>JBAWWI010000110.1:0-6370 GCA_037146835.1 Actinomycetes bacterium
GAGGTTTCTCTCGAAGTTTCTCTCGAAGTTTCTCTCGAGGTTTCTACCGCCGCTCTCTTCCCATGTGTGCCGCGCTCAGCAATCACAATGGCCCCCAGGATTAATACCGCCCCTAAATAACCAGGTATTCCCAAGCGTTCACCCACGAAATAGCCGATTACTCCGGCGACCACAGGCTCCATGAGGCTGATAATTGTTGTGCGCGATGGATCGACTCGACGCTGAGCCCATGCAGATAGAGAGAAGGCAATAGCCGAGCACCCAATCCCTGTATAGAGGATTGTCCAGACAACATATGAGTCGATCTTCCCAAAGCCATCAATAATCGCGAATGGCAAGCAGACGATCGAGATGACAGCGAGCTGGGTTGCCACAAACGCAACGGTGTTAAATCGGTTTGCATACGCCCCAACGATCACGTACCAGCCGGCGTAGAAGAGCGCTGCAGCGAGAGTGATCACATCACCAAAATGCAGCGAGAACGAAGCACCGGTTAATAGATAAAGACCAACCATCGATACCGCGACTGCCTCAACAATTCCGCGTCGCGGCCACCTTCTATAAATAACCGCCTCGATAATTGGCGTGAAGACTGCGAATAGACCAGTAATGAATGCCGAGTTAGAGACAGTTGTATGTCGCAGGCCGATCGTCTGCGCCATCGTGCCGGCCGCAGTAATCAGACCGACTACTACAGAGATGACAATAAATATCCGCAACGTGTCTGTATGCCGAACGCGGGGTCCCCTCCACCCACCTCGAAGTGCAAACGGCAAGATCGCTGCCGCTCCTACTGCGTAACGAATCGTGTTCAACGCCGCAGGGGTGGTGCGCTCTATAGAGACCTGAGTAACTCTAAAAGTAGATCCGTAGAGGATCGCTGCTAATCCAATAGCCAACTCCGGGGCATACCCCCACAGAGTGCTGCGCCAAGAGCGAACGCTCGCGGCGGTCACCCGTACCAACGGTTAGTAATTGGGAGCCGGCGATCCTTCCCAAATGCCTTCGGGGTAACGCGAACCCCGGGTGGCGATTGGCGCCTCTTGTACTCACTTCGGTCTACCAAGCGAATAACTTGCTCAATTACCTCACGGTCAAAACCCTCTGCCTGAATCTCCGCGAGTGACAGATCACGCTCGACGTACGCCTCAATCACGCGATCCAGAATTGCGTAAGGCGGGAGAGAGTCTTCGTCCTTCTGATCTGGGCGCAACTCCGCACTCGGAGGCTTCGCAATTACATTGCTTGGAATGACCTCGCGACCAGTTCGCGTATTGAGGTCGCGACACAGCTCAAAGACAAGCATCTTCGCAACATCCTTAATTACAGCGAAGCCGCCGGCCATATCGCCATAGAGAGTCGAGTATCCGGTCGCCATCTCTGATTTATTGCCCGTCGTCAAGACCATCCATCCAAACTTATTGGAGAGAGCCATCAAGAGAGTGCCCCTTACTCGCGCTTGAAGATTCTCCTCCGTTAGGTCTGGCAAGTGGTCAGCAAACGAATCAGTCAGTAGCGACTCAAACGCAGCGTGTGCGGCTTCAATGGGGATAGTTCGCGTCTTGATTCCTAGGGCATCCGCTAGAGCTGCTGCATCTGTGAGGCTTCCTGGAGATGACCAACGGCTCGGCATCAATACTCCGTGGACGCGATCTGCCCCTAGAGCCTCCACCGCTATTGCAGCGACAATCGAGGAGTCGATGCCTCCTGAGAGCCCAATTACAACCTCAGAGAAACCATTCTTGCGAACATAATCGCGAGTACCGAGGACAAGGGCCTCGAATACTTCATGGGTGGGTGATAAGGGCGGATGAATGTTGGGCGTCGCTGTAGACCCTGCTCCGATTGACTCCGCACTAACAAAAACCTCTGCAAGCGGAGTCGTCTCGGGCCGTTTGACATCTCGACGATCCGCTCCGGTTGGAACCTGCAAATCTGCGACGAGGAGTTCCTCCGCGAACTGAGCAGCACGCGCAAGCAGTGTGCCGTTTTCGTCGACAATCATTGATGAGCCGTCAAAAACAAGTTCGTCTTGACCACCTATGAGATTTGTGTAGACGATTGGAACCCCTGCCTCCACAGCGCGGGTGATGAGCATCGCTTCGCGTTCAGCGACCCTCCCGGCGTAGTAAGGCGAGGCGTTGAGATTTACTATTAGCTCTGCACCGCCAGCAGCCTGAGAGAGTATGGGACCGGTCTCGCTCCAGGCGTCTTCGCAGATTGTCACCCCGACCCGAATGCCGGCGACTACAAATAGCGGACCATCCTCAACTGCCGCAGCGAAGTATCTCTGCTCATCAAAGACGGAGTAGTTAGGCAGAAGGTGCTTTCGGTAGATACCAATTATTGATCCACCGGCGCAGACCGCTGCCGAGTTCATGAGCGAGTCTGCTGACTCTGGAAACCCAATGACTGCGACGGTGTTCGTCGTCTTGGACGCGAACTCCTCTACGCACTCAAAGGACCTCTTAAGAAAAGCGCTCTTGAGCAACAGATCCTCGGGCGGGTACCCAGTGATTGTTAGTTCCGGAAAGACAACTAGATCGACGCCTGCGGATGACGCCTCTCGGTAAGCACTAAGGGCGCGCTCTAGGTTTCCTTCAAGGTCGCCGACTACGAAATTTGTCTGAGCTGCTGCGACGCGAATTAGTTGCACGCCGCAAGGATACGGCTATGCGAGATACAGAGCAGCAATGCGCGTCGAATCAGGCCTTGTCCTGAGGCTCATCAGGGATCAGCCCTCGCTGCCGAGCTAGGCGCATAATTGCCGGGCGTCGTCTAGCCCCGGTTTTTTGACCTATACGGTCGAGGTGAGAGCGCACTGTGCTGGATGCGATCCCGAGAGCCTCCGCTATCTGATCGTCGGTTAATCCACGCGCGACCAAAGCTATGACCTCAGCCTCTCGAGCCCCGAGTGCGGCACCCTCACCGTGGTTGGCGCCAATACCGCGTCCCGCTGCCAACGCTGCAGCAACGACTACTGCAATCTCTGGCACAACAACAGCTGAGTCTCCGAGCACACCAGCGAGAAGCGAATCACGCCACGCCGGAGGGATGACAAGAACTGGGACCGAGAATGCAGCGGCACTGAGTATCGTGCGTGCAACGCCCTGACTGCCGTCCCCAGGGTCGACGATCACAAGGGTTGCGCCATACGCAGATAGATCCGAAGGGAACACACGCGCATCGGTGACACGCGCCGGAGCGATTGTGCGGCATAGTGCTAGCAGCGCAGCTCTTACCGTAGGGTCAGTAGAGACTACGAGAACCGATGCATCCATCGCGTGCGGTGAGAACGAACTAAGCACGTTCATAGAACTTGAGAGTTCAGAGATTGGACTCTCAGAAACTGGACTCAAAGAATTACCCCCTGTTTGCATTACGTCGTACGGTAAACAAGGGCTGGGACAACTACATCGATGTAATTAGTATTTAAGATCGTCGATAACAAGTTTTGACAAATCGTCATGGGTATTGCCATAGGCATAGCAGTGGGTATTTCAATGGGTAATCAACATCGGCACCGCAACGGAGTAATTGCGGGAATAAGCGCGTACGTTATCTGGGGGCTCCTAACCCTCTACTGGCATGCACTGAGCGGCATCGACGCGTTCTCTCTAATTGGTTGGCGCATCGTTGGCTCAGCTGTGCTTCTAGGCGTAGTCGTATTCGTAACTAAATCGTGGCGATCATTGCGACCACTCGCGTCTCCCCAAATTTTTGCACGCACATCTCTTACAGCAATTGCCCTCGCAACCAACTGGACGATCTACGTGTTCTGCGTAACACACGATCGAGTTGTAGACGCCGCTCTGGGCTATTTGTTATCCCCGCTCGGACTTGTGCTCGCAGGCGCGCTGATTCTTCATGAGCACCTTAGGTTTGTGCAGCGATGCGCTATTGGCCTCGCGGCTCTTAGTGTCGCTGTACTGGCATTTGGTTATGGGCGCCCACCCGTTCTTGCAGTGTTGATTGCACTTACCTGGACTCTCTACGGAGTGCTTAAGAAGCGCGTTCCGTTTGGCCCGCTCATCGGGTTAACGAGTGAAGCGTTCGTGCTGCTCCCTCTCGCGATTATTGCTCTCTCTGCTCAACAGGGATTCGGAGACGGCGCACTTCATGGTGCAACCACGACACAGACTCAGCTAATCGCCTTAGCGGGAGTAGCCACTGCGATACCTCTGCTGCTCTTCGCACGCGCCGCTCAGAGCGTTGCGCTCTCTACCCTTGGATGGCTTCAGTACATAGTTCCAACGATCAACCTCGCGCTCGGAGTTGCGCTCTACTCCGAGCCCATGCCCCCTTGGAGGTTGGCTGGCTTTGCGGTTGCTTGGTTAGCGCTCTTGGCAGTCTCGATAGACGGACTACGCAACGCGCGCGCAGGTTCCCCTACAGAGCCAGCGGTTGTACCCCTAGAGGGTTAATGCCCTCATGCCTTGAAACCGCGTTGGCGGCTTAGTGCACGCAGGTTCCGCCGAAGCCCTCGATCCCGGTGAAGGGGCCGCAGACCTGTGGTGTCATCCATACATGCAGCATTGGGGCAGTAGCTCGGAAAACTCCCGAGGTGCAGACGCCATTCACAAGAATGCCAACGATTACTAACCCGTTCCAGCAGAGATTTTGGTGGTCATGCCATGTAGTAAAGGTCCCTGCAATCTCGGGGACATTCGCCATGGTCTTGCCATTGTTGAGGATGTACATCCCAGATCCAAGTACCCATGAATTATCTGGCTGTCTCTGCAGCACAACCGACTCAACCTTGGTTGCATCCACCTCAATGCCATCATTAATAAATGTGTTGTTGATGAAGTGCTCAAAGCCGGTGCCACTATCCCCCACTGAGGTATACCCATGAGCAATCAAAGCTGCACGTAGGGCAGTCTGTCCAACAAAGCTGGAGTACTGGGCCATCGCTGAAGTCGTAGCGTCGATAAGAGCCTGCGCGCGGAGCACTTGCTCTGGGGTAAGGCGAGGGTCGGTGATCGAGGTAATCAAACTAGAGGATTCTTCATCGACAATTGTGTTCTCAACGGATGGAGTCATGGTGTTCACGCCGCTTGTCGCTCCAGAGAGCGCCAGGGTGATTAGTTGATCTCCGCCATTTAAGACGTTTGGATAGACCGTAAGTACAACTGCTTTTTTATACTGCCCTGGTCGAAATATAAGCGTCTTGGCGAATGCCTTGTAATACGTCCCGACTCCTGTGCCCGTAAGCGTTGCTACGACTGCGACTTGTGTAAGCGGAGGCGCAGAGAGAGTGACCCAGATTTTTCCCTGCCGGGTACCTAAATTGCCCTCGTGCACACTGCCGCCACCAGCACCCAAAATTGGGGTGGCGGTCGACTCAGAGTCATCATCAATCACGGTTCCGACGGCCATATGGTCGTCAGGAGAGGCGTTGGTTGCACCGAGTATGTGAATTTGGAAGGTCTCGTCACTCTCAACGAGAGCGTCTGCATAAATGGTTACATTTACAAACGCCTCAACCTTTCCGGCGCGAATAGTCGCGGTTCTGAAACCTCCACCAAAGTCGTTAACGTCCGTAGCACTAGCGGTGCCGAGTTGAACCATCCAGTCAACGGTCACATCCACGGTCGTGGGTGCGTCGAGTGTAATTGGAAAAGAGATCGACCTCCCCTTGCCGACATTTCCTTCGACGGCCGATGAGTCGCCAATCGAGACTAGCGAGGTAGTCGCAGAGGCTGGGGCAGCAGTTGCAATCGGGGCGATTACCCCTGCGAGGAGTGCCGTGCCAGCTATCGCTGATCGAAGTCTCATCATCTTGGCGTTCATCATTTCCCCCTTTACTTTCGACAGATCGCCGTCGTTATAAGACACTTCTTCTATGGAAGGATCGCCGCTACCACTTCACGTGAGTTGAGTGCACAGTTCCGACCGTTGCATATACATACTGACCTGCAACCCCGTGCTTACATTGTGAAATCGGCCCAGTATTAAAAGAACCATCGGGCCCAATCGTTGCGCTAAATGACCCAACGCTAAATGACCCTGAGGCTTTGGTACCCGAGCACTGAACAGTCACTAATTGCCCGGGCGTAAAGTTCGTGAGCAGAACGTCAAGGTATGCGCATGCGCTACCGGACGCGCAGCCTGATGTTGAAGGGCCTTTCGAGACCGATACCGCAGCAGCGCCTGGCACCACTGGTCGTGTAGTGGTAGTTGTAGCTGCAGCCGTCGTAGTAGTAACTGATGCCCGCGTCGTTGTCGTAACTGCAGCTCTAGTTGTCGAGACTGTTGCGGGATCGGCTGGGTTATCTGTCGATGACCCTTTAGTTGTTGTGGATCCTTTGCGAGCGGTCGTTGAGGTTGTCGATTCTCCAGTCGCACCAGTCGCACCAGTCGCGTAGGT
>JBAWWI010000111.1:0-6137 GCA_037146835.1 Actinomycetes bacterium
CGAAGTTCGGGGGTTTGGGGGAGATTTGGCCCAGAATGTTGCCTGTGTTGTGAGAGTCGGCTATGTTACGCAGGCTGTTCAACCGAATAGCACGCTCAGGCGGGCAATCCCGCCACCTTGATCACGGTCAGTAAGCGAACAATCCCAGGTTCGCAAGTGCCTGACAGCGATAGACGAGTCGATCTGGTTCCCGCTCCATTGGGTATCTCGCGTCGACGAAGTCCGAAAGCCTCGCAGTTGTTTTGCGTGAGCACTTCGGAGACGAGCGCAGAGAATCAATACCCAACCCATAAGGAACCTGTTCCCATGTCATTTGCAGATCTCGGCGTCAGCGCCGATGTAGTAGCCGCGCTTGAGTCGCGTGGAATCACTGAGCCCTTCCCGGTTCAGGCCGCAACAATCCCCGATGCCCTTGAGGGCCACGACCTCTGTGCCAAGGCCCCAACCGGCTCTGGCAAGACCCTTGCTTTCGGTATCCCCGTCATCGAGAGGATTCATCGCGCTGGGCCCAAGCAGCCTCGTGCGCTAATCCTCGCTCCGACACGCGAACTCGCAGCACAGATTGAGACAGACCTCACGCCGCTTGCACATGCACGCAGCCTTCGCGTCCTCTCCGTTTATGGAGGTGTCGGTTACGAGAAGCAGCGCAAGGCAATGCGTCGCGGTGTCGACATCCTCGTTGCATGCCCAGGACGTCTCCGTGACCTCATCGATCAAAACGTGGTTCGCCTCGACAAGATCGATGTTGTCGTAATCGATGAGGCCGACCGTATGGCTGACATGGGCTTCATGCCAGAGGTCTGCAGACTTCTCGACATGATTCCCGAGACACGCCAAACACTTCTCTTCTCGGCGACCCTTGATGGAGACGTCGCGAAGCTCACACAGCGTTACCAGCACGACCCGAAGCGCCACGAGGTTGAGGGTGCAAGCCTTGACCCAGATGACCTCGAGCACCGCTTCATCGATGTTGGCCATGTCTCCGAGCGTGTCTCAATGGCAGCAGACGTAATCAAGGCTGAGGGCCAGACGATCGTCTTCTGTCGTACCCGCCACGGTGCTGACAAGGTTGCAAAACACCTATATTCACAGGGTGTAGATGCCGATTCGCTCCACGGTGGAATGTCACAGAATCAGCGTGATCGTGCTCTTGCGTCCTTCAAGCAGGGTCGCCTTCAGGCATTGATCGCAACTGATGTAGCGGCACGTGGTATCCACGTCGACTCCGTTGCATGCGTTGTGCACCTTGACCCACCGGAGGACTTCAAGACCTACATCCACCGTTCTGGTCGTACCGCACGTGCAGGGGCAAAGGGAGTAGTCGTCTCCTTTATCCTTCCTGACCAGCGTCGCTCGTCGCGAGCAATGCAGCGCGAGCTTGGACTTATCGAGGGCCCACCAACGGATGAGGATCGTGGATCTCGCCCAGGTGGAGGTCGCAGCGGTGGCCGTCCAGGCGGAGGCCGCAGTGGCGGTCGTCCTGGTGGTAGCCGTGGTGGATCGAGCTATGGATCCGGATCCGGCGGAGCAAGCAGAGGCCGCAGTGCCGCTGGTTCTCCGCGCAGCAGAAGCGAGAATGCGAGCGAGCCCAACTGGGCACGTGACGAACCTCGTGGAGCCGGCCGTCCAGACTTCCGTGGCGATTCCCGCTCAGATTCACGGTCAGATTCTCGCGGCGATTCACGTGGTGATTCTCGTGGTCCTCGCAGCGACTCACGTGGTGATTCACGTGGTGATTCTCGTGGTCCTCGCAGCGATTCTCGGTCAGATTCTCGCGGTGATTCACGCGGCGGGGCTCGCTCAGACTCTCGTGGTGATTTCCGTGGTGATTCTCGTGGTCCTCGCAGCGATTCACGCTCAGATTCTCGCGGCGACTCACGTGGTGATTCTCGGTCAGATTCTCGCGGGGCTCCTCGCAGCGATTCACGCGGTGATTCACGCTCAGATTCTCGTGGTGATTCTCGTGGTGATTCTCGCGGTGCTGCGCGTAGCGACTCCCGTGCAGACTTCCGTGGCGATTCTCGCGGTGGTCCTCGCAGCGACTCACGTGGTGATTCTCGTTCAGATTCTCGCGGTGACTCTCGCGGCGACTCTCGTTCGGAGACTCGCAGCGCACCTCGAAGTGCCAATCCTCGTGGGGCAAGCCGTGGCGAGAGCCGTGGAGCACCTTCACGTGGGGCCGGTAGCTCTAAGCCCCGTTCGCCACGCGACTGATACGGGCGACTGATACGGACGGCTGATCTTGGGCTCCTAAGCATCGGAGCCGGAGCTTGAGCGCCTAACAAATATGTTGAGAGTGATGCCGCTGGCCTACTAGGTCAGCGGCATCACTATTTTGGGGCTGTCTCTATTTTGGGGCTGTCTCTATTTTGGGGCGGTCTCAATTTTGGGGCTGTCACTACTTACGGGAATACGTACTCAACATGTGAGAACTCATCGCTTGCGAATGCGTAGAGGAAGCACAGAGACTCGGTGCCGGTATTTCTCACGAAGTGGGGCATCGTTCCAGGGACGAAGACGATCGCGCCCGGCTCGACAACCTCCTCCACTCCATCTAGGTAGACGCTGCCGTTCCCTGAGGTGAAGTAATAGAACTCATGGTGCTCGTGGTGGTGGAGTGCGCCGTCAACACTTGCCCCTGGCGCTATCTCAGCAGTTCCTACCGTGAATCCGGCTGTCGGGGTTCTATCCGCGGAGAGCAGAGTCCTCCAAGAGACGATCCCGTCCCATCCCTCTACCTCGATGTCGCGCTCATGGGCGACATGAGCTCTTATCTCGTCCATTTGGGTCACTCCACCCATCTCTAAGCACCCTCAAGAGTGTCGCGATTATTTGTTCATAGCCTAAGGTCACAACCCGCTACGCGGATACCATCGGAGGAATGTTTTCGCCTGTGGCGCTCAATTAGCCACCACCTCTTAGGGAGCGCAATGACGGTTGATATTGGTCGTATCGGAGTATGGAGTGGCGTATTCGATGCACACCCAATGAGCGCTGTTCAGGATGCCTGCGTTGAGATTGAGGCAATGGGTTACTCAACTGTCTGGCTACCCGAGGCTGTGGGGCGCGATCCTTTTGTAGCGGCAGGTGCCTGCCTCGCAGCGACGAGCACGCTCCGCCTTGCCACCGGTATCGCCAACATTTATGCGCGCGACCCAATGACTACGGTTGCGTGTCAGCGCACACTCGCCGAGGCATACCCGGGCCGGTTCATGCTTGGGCTTGGCGTTAGTCATCATCACCTTGTGGAGCGCCTCCGCAAGCACGATTACTCGAAGCCGCTTGCGTATATGCAGGAGTACCTAAAGGCTATGGATGAAGCAATGTTCGTAGCAGTTGGGCCCGATGAAGATCCCGGGCGCGTTATTGCAGCGCTTGGCCCCAAGATGCTCAAGACTGCAGCCACGCAGTGCACAGGCGCACACCCATACCTCACAACTCCGGAGCACACATTGCGCGCTAGGGAAGTAATGGGGGAGGGGGCGTTGCTCGCTCCTGAGCAGATGGTGGTGGTCGAGACCGACCCCGAGAAGGCGAGATCAGTCGGGCGAAAGAGTCTTGCTATCTACCTGCGAGCACCTAATTACCAGCGCAATCTATTGACCCTTGGTTTTGAGGAGTCAGATTGGGCAGACCCGAATAACGCAAGCGAGCGTCTTGTGGATGGTTTAGTTGCATGGGGCACGCCGGAGCAGATCAAGGTTCGAGTTGATGCTCATCTCGCAGCAGGGGCAGATCACGTCTGCATCCAGACTCTTCGCGACGATACGACGATGCCGCTAGCCGACTGGCGCGCAATGGCGACGGTCTTGAATTAGCTGGTCTTGAATTAGCTGGTCTTAAATTAGCTGGTCTTGAATTAGCTGGTTCTTATCTAGAGCGTTCTTTATCCGTGGGTCTCTACATCAACCACGAGTACTGAACATGTTGCGTGATGCACAACTCTGTTTGCGACGCTTCCTTGGAAGAACCGCTTCTTGGTGTGCATGCCGTGGTTGCCTACCACGATTAGATCGGCGCTTAAATCCCTTGCGAGTTCCATAAGGACATCGGCTGCCTCGCCACCGAGAGAGTGCTCTGTTACCGAGACCCCGGCCTCCGAAGCGATAGCGCGAGCTGAAGCGATTGCTGTCTCATTCTCGGCGTCGATGGCCTCATCGAGTGCCTCGAAATCTATAGACGCAGCTCCAGGAGCGCTGTCTGCGATGCCTGCTGCAATAGAGGTAACCGGCTTGAAGCCGTGAGCGATGTGGAGAGTTGCTCCGGAGATCTTTGCTAGGCCTGCAGCGTGGCGAACGACTGCGAGATCCTTATCGGTGCCGTTGGTTCCTACAACGATTGACTTATACATTTGTATGCCTTTCGAGCTTCACAAGTTTGGCTGGCCCAAGTAGGTGAGGGCAGCTGGTCAGAGCGAAGGGTAGCGAACTTTCGGCCTCTAGCCGTGCTCGCTACCCTTCAATTCTCTTTAGAGCCCTCTGGGCCTCGGCGTTAGCGCCCGCTCCAGTTGTTGACCCCGACTGTTGCGTTGGACCGGTCTGTATCCAGCGCGAACGGCTGAGAGTTAGCAACGACTCGATCAGAGTTGTTCGAGATATTTACCGACGACCATCTCGAGATCGTGATGAGCGAGCGGTGCAGATTGCTTCGGCGAAACTCAGTGGGGTCAAGGCTGCGGTTCCCGGTGATCGTTGCCCCGGCCCTAAGTGCATCCGACCCGTTGCCGATCTCCATAGCGAGGTGCCCCTCGGAGATGGAGTTATTCGTAATTGAGAGCCCAGATGCCTCACTTGTCTGGTTACCGGTGAACTGGAAGTACCCGAGGTTGCCTGATTCCCCAGTGTTGGCGGTGATCTTGACATCCTTCCAGCCGTGTACCGCTGCTGGTTCGGAGTCGAAGAGATAACGCTTCACATTGGTGAAGTTGTTGCGCTGAATTAGGAGGTTGTTTCCACCGTGGATGACGATCCCCTGGCGCCCCGCATTAGCCATCGCGTTGTCTTCAATGGTTACGTCCTTGAGGAGCTTTCCTCGTGATGTTTGGCTCGCTAGGTAGATGAAGTCTCCCCACACATTGCGGATGCCAAGGTGATCTACCTTCATATTCTGCGCAATGTCGTCGTCGTTGTCTCCGCCAATGAGAATCCCCATCCAGTCTTCGCGGTTGGGGTCGTAGCGTCCGCCCGTTGCGGAGCCAACAAGAAATCCGTTAGTTATGCGCACGTTGGTTGCGCCTGAGGTGAAGATCATTGGGTTTCCCCAGCGCTTCCGGGCATCGAGTACTTCACCGCTTCCCCAGCGCCAAGGTTGAATTGTGCGCTGAACGATTGTTGAACCGTTTAGGTCGAGCGTGACATTCGATGCATCGAATGATGGCAGGCTCCGCCACATATTCCCGACGATCCCACCAGTCACGTTGCCGTCACGCTTCCTAAGTAGGAGTGTGTAGTCGGACCAGTAGGTTCCAGCCTTGGCGAACCGAATCGTCATAGGTTTTGCGGCGCTGGCTGCTGGGATCGAGGCAATCCATTCCTGGAGAGCGGTTGAGACCTCAGTAGCGCCGGTCGAGTCGATGCTGCTTGGGACGGTAAAGACTCCATTTGCACCAACTGCCGGTGGGCGAGTCGGGAGGGGCCTAGTGGTTGTGGTCGTAGCAGAGATACCTGCTCCACCGCAGAAGTTTGATGGGATTCTTGGCCTAGTACTCCAGGCTGGTGCACTCTCGGTTGTGCAACTGGTGGCCGCACTCGCGGCCATAATCGGTCCGATTCCGAGTGATGCTGTTGTAATAGCGGCTGCCCCCGCGATGAGGGCGAGTCGCCGGGATCTAGTTCCGGCAAATCGCATTTCTGACCTCCATATTGGTGAACAGCAAAGTGAACCGCTCGGTTGGTTATCTCTAATTACTCACCCCATCGTCTCTCGGGACCTTGTGCCTTGAGGCCGTAAGCACGAATGAGGCCTAGGCCCTATGTTTTGAACTCTGCGCTAGAAAAAAGCGGGTAGAAGTGCCTAGACTTTGCATATCGCCAGGCGGGAGCGAGTAGTCAGAGGTATTTCTTAATGCTTCAGATCACGCTCCAAACCGCCACTAAAAACCGCCACTAAAAACCGCCACTAAAAACCGCCACTAAAAA
>JBAWWI010000112.1:0-6122 GCA_037146835.1 Actinomycetes bacterium
GTGCAGCGGCCCAACTGGTTGCTCTTCTGGATCAGCACCTAGTTGTTGTTCTCCGAGATCAAGACCTCTCCCCCGAAGCACTAGTGAATTTAGCGAGCACGCTCGGGGAGCCCGCGGTGCACCCCTTAGTTCCACATCTTGCGGGGCATGAGGCTGTGCAGGTAATCAAGAACTCTGGAAAGTCTGTGACGTTGAACGAGCATTGGCATACAGATGTGAGCTTTGCGAAACGCCCTCCTAAATACACCCTGCTCCACGCTCGCAGCGTGCCTGCAATTGGTGGCGATACACAGTTTGCAAATCAATACCTCGCATATGAGTCGCTCTCCGCAGGAATGCGCAGCACCATTGATGCGCTATCAGCCGAGCACCGCGGAGATGGGCTCGCAATCATGATGGGGAAGGATCCGTCCCAGGCACCGCACGCAGTTCACCCAGTTGTTCGCACACACCCCAATACCTCCAAACGCGCGCTCTATGTCTGTGCAGCATTCACGCGATGGATTGATGGGTGGAGCCCTGAGGAGAGTGCCGGGCTGCTGCGTTTCTTATTTGAGAGAAGCACGCGACCGGAGTTCACCTACCGCCACCACTGGATGCCCGGCGACGTCGCGATTTGGGACAACAGAGCCACGCTCCACTACGCGATCCATGATCATGGTGACGAGGAGCGGATTCTGCACCGCGTAACGGTCACTGGAGAGGTCCCGGTATAGAGAACGTTCTCTCCTAGCATCAGAGAAATCTGCGCTACCCTCTCGGTTCGGCAAGCTCAACCGAGACTGCTTATAAATTCCAAGGAGAATCTTGAACCACCTACGAATCGGTACATACGACGTCACCAAAGGAACCTCTAAGGAGATCGCTGAGGCTGTATTAATGCCTGGCGGGATGCGTGACATCTTCAAGGCCCAAGCAGGCTTCCAGGCCTACTCCTTGCTAGAGGTCGACGCCATTACCGTCATATTTATCTCCTCCTGGGAGACCCACCAAGAGGCAGAGGATGCCGTCAACGCTGCAGCAGTATGGGTCTCAACCCACCTTCAGGAGCGCCTACACCGCACCGCTAACTCAGTCGGCGACGCGATGTTCTGGGAAGGCTCCGTTAGCTAGTAATTGAGTGCTGCAGTATTAACAACCACTGCAGCATTACCAACCTAAGACGCGATGATCTCCCTGCCCGGCGCTAAAACACAAGCGCTTCGGCAGGGAGACTCATCTCATACCCTTTAACAACCCGAGAAAACTCGGGCGTACTTATTAACCGCCAGAGATGTCCTGAGGGCGCACTTTGCCTGCACCGATCCAAGGCATCATCGAGCGTAGCTCTGCGCCAACGACCTCGATCGGGTGCTGAGCACCGCGTCGCGCAAGCGCATTGAAGTGAGGGCGACCGGCCTGGTTCTCAAGGATCCATTCCCGTGCAAAAGCACCGCTCTGAATCTCTCCGAGAACACGTCGCATCTCTGCACGTGTCTCCTCTGTGACGATGCGAGGTCCGCGTGTTAGATCTCCATACTCAGCGGTATCTGAGATCGAGTAACGCATGTTCGCGATTCCCCCTTCGTAAATGAGATCCACAATCAGTTTCACTTCGTGGAGAGTCTCGAAGTACGCACTCTCAGGCTGGTATCCAGCCTCAACAAGTGTCTCGAAACCAGCCATGATTAGCTCGGTCAAACCACCGCAGAGCACAACCTGCTCACCGAAGAGGTCAGTCTCTGTCTCCTCTTGGAAGGTGGTGTCGAGAACTCCAGCACGAGTCGCGCCGATTGCGCGTGCATATGCAAGCGCAGTCTGCTTCGCCTTACCGGTCTCATCAGCATGCACGGCTACAAGCCCGGGGACGCCGCCGCCCTCTTCGTAGGTACGGCGTACAAGGTGTCCTGGACCCTTCGGAGCGATCATCCATACATCGACACCCTTCGGCGGCTTGATGCAGTCGAAGTGGATGTTGAACCCGTGTGCAAAAGCGAGGGAGTCGCGCTCGCTTAGGTTGGGGAGGATGTCCTCTTGGAATACTCGTGCCTGCTCCGTATCAGGAAGTAGCACCATGATGATGTCGGCCTCTTTTACGGCCTCTGCGATGGAGAGGACGCGAAGTCCGGCGGCCTCTGCCTTAGCGCGGCTCGATGATCCCTCACGAAGACCAATGCGAACATCGGCTCCAGAGTCACGGAGGTTCAGCGCGTGAGCGTGACCCTGAGATCCGTAACCGAGAATCGCAATCTTGCGATCATCAAGAAGGTTTGCATCTACATCTGCGTCGTAATAAATAATTGCGGGCATTAAACTTTCTCTCCTCATTAGTGTCAGCTAGTAAGCCAACGAAGCGGTTAAGACGTTAGGCGAGCGGCGGGGGTAAGCGCCCCTCCAAGCCCTAAGACTCCTGCATTTACTCCTGTTTACTGCTCTCTATTGGTCACTTGATTTAACGGCCTTGAGCGGGCGAGAGCCTCTAATCAAACGAGGCAGCGCCACTCGACCTGTACGTTGGAGCTCAGAAATCCCGTATGGAGCAAGGAGATCTGCGACGGCATCGAGACCGTCAGGGGTACCAGCGACCATGACGGTCACCGAGGCAACACCGACGTCGATGACCTGTCCATCGAAGATCGAGACGAGGTCGATGAGGTGTGAGCGCTCCTCTGGGCCGGCCTTGACCGTAGCGAGGAGCAACTCGCGCTCAACCGCATCGGAGGCCGCCAACTCGCGAATCTCAATGACTGGAATGAGTTTGTTGAGCTGCTTAGTGACCTGCTCAATCGGAGAGGAGTCACCATCAACCACAACAGTCATACGTGAGTATCGATCATCCTCGGTCGGGCTAACCGCTAACGAGAAGATGTTGTATCCACGACGAGTAAACAAACCGGCGACTCGCGATAAGACACCAGCCTTGTTCTCAACGAGAACACTCAGAATGTGATGATGCTGCTCCATCACTTTCCTCCATTCGGGGTCGGGCCAGGCAGAACATCGCTGTTAGATGCGCCTGCCGGGACCATCGGGAAGACCTTCTCGCGGTAATCAGTGCGGAAGTCGATAACAACTGGGCGATCAGTAATTGCGTTCGCCTTCTCAATTGTTGGTGCAACATCCTCAGGAGAATCAACACGGAACGCAATGCAGCCCATCGCCTCTGCCCACTTGACGTAGTCAGGAAGGTCGGGAGAGAGGTAGACCTCGCTATACCGCTCCTCGTAGAACATCTCCTGCCACTGGCGAACCATCCCAAGGTATGCATTATTGAGAATCGCAACCTTGATCGGAATCTGCTCAGCGCTGGCTGTAACCAACTCTTGAGCGGTCATCTGGAAGCAACCATCACCATCAATTGACCAGACGGTGCGGTCTGGTCGACCGACTTTTGCGCCGATTGCCGCAGGGACAGAGAAGCCCATAGTTCCAAGGCCACCTGAGTTGACCCACGTATATGGGTAATCAAACTTCCAGTGCTGGCTGGCCCACATCTGGTGCTGGCCAACGCCGGAGGCAACGATCGTGTCGTCGGGAGAGAGGTCACGCAGTTTCTCAATAACAAACTGAGGCTTGAGCGGGCCGTCTTCTTCCTGCTCGTAATAGAGCGGGAAGTCCCTCTGCCAGGTGCGGATCTCGCTCCACCATGGAATTAGGTCTGGCCAGTGACGCTTCTCGAGGTCAGAGCGGACCGCCTTGACCAACTCCTCAATAACTCGACGGCAGTCTCCAACGATCGGAACATCTGGACGACGAACCTTCCCGATCTCAGCAGGGTCAATATCGACGTGGATGATCTTTGCGTTGGGGGCGAATGCATCGACCTTGCCGGTAACCCTGTCATCAAAACGAGAACCGAGTGCGATGAGCAGGTCAGCCTCTTGGAGGGCGGTAATTGCAGTGTAATTACCGTGCATACCAGGCATACCAAGGCATAGGTCATGGCGGTCTGGGAATGCGCCGCGGGCCATCAAGGTTGTGACGACAGGGATACCTGTCATCTCTGCGAGTTCACGCAGCGCCTCAGCAGCACGTGCTTTGAGGATTCCTCCACCGGCATAGATGACCGGCTTCTTGGCTGTACTCATTAGGCGCGCTGCATCTTTGATGAGCTTGGTGCTGACCTTGTTTGTGGGCTTGTAGCCAGGGAGATCAACCGAGTCGGGCCAGTACCAATCCATGGACTCGATTGCAACATCCTTGGGAATGTCGATGAGAACAGGGCCAGGGCGACCGGTGGTGGCGACGTGGAACGCCTCGCGAACAATCTCTGGAATATCGGCCGGGTCGGTGATCAACCAGTTGTGCTTCGTGACGGGCATTGTGATGCCGACCGTGTCGCACTCCTGAAATGCATCGGTGCCGATAACGGAGTAAGGGACCTGACCAGTGATGACGACGAGAGGGATTGAGTCCATGTAGGCATCACAGAGCGGGGTAACGATGTTGGTAGCAGCAGGGCCACTCGTAACCATGGCGACACCAGGGCGACCAGTGGCGTGTGCATAGCCCTCGGCCATGTGACCCGCGCCTTGTTCGTGTCGAACGAGTATGTGGCGAATCGATGAGTCGATCAGCGGGTCATAGACGGGCAGGATCGCTCCGCCGGGCAGACCGAATACAACCTCGGTACCCTCTAATTCAAGGCTCTTGATCAGGGCTTGGGCTCCGGTGAGTTTCATCGATACTCCTTCTCTATCTCTATTTTTAGGCTTCTATTTTGAGGGCTCTGTTTTGCGGGTTTAGATATTTGGGGCGGGAAATACGACGCCCCTCGCATCTGCGAGGGGCGGGAAAGTAGCGCACACGCGCCGGAGGGGCGCGGGCGCTACGGAACTACAAGTACTCGGGTCTCTGTACGCATAAGACCCATACCCTAGCCCATCACAAGGAACAATCCGCAAGCCATAATCAAGCAAAACCTTTTCTCGCATGAATCCGGCCTCATTTTGGGGCTCGTTTAGGGCTTGATCGGTTTAATGCTCTGCGGTTATCGGTTATACGTGAGCCCCCGGCCATCTCCGTGACTGCCGCCTCGATGCTTCCCCTGCTCAGGATTGGGGATGCCGCTAACCCTCGGGAGGCTCATCCGAGGCACCGGCAGCAAAACCCTTGCCTACGCCAACAAACTCCTCATCGCCTCGACGATCAAGCGGGACGAACCCCTCGGCGCTCGCCGCTGCAAGGCTCACCGGCCCAAAATCTCCAGCCGCGCGATAGACGAGGTAGCGCGGTACCCAGCGCGGAAGGAACTTGGCATTGAAGGAGAGCAGCGAGCCGATCTGGAAATGCGGATCTAGGCGGCGTACGAGCCAAGCAGTGAGGGTATCGCGCAGGTCGCGATCGGCGTCAGGCTCCATGAGCCCTTTGAAGGCCGCGAAGTTCAACGAGATCTCTTCTATCCCGTGTTCTCTTGCCCACTCGACCGCATCGACAATCATCAGTTCATTGACGCCATTAGGACCGACTTGATCTCGTCTCATTGCATCAAGCGAGAGGCCGCGTCCGTCTCTGCATGGAACATAACGCTGGAATGCGAATGGCTCCCCGCTTGGATCGCGAGCAACAAGGATTACGCAGTCTGCATCGCGGCCGGAGAGCAATCCATCGAGCGCCATTGAGAAACCGCGCTCAGGGGTGCCATCAAGATGAGTGGCCGAGATTCCCTTAAGAGCACGCCGCAGAGTTGGGTCTAGATCCCCCTCGAGATGTACCTCAGTAACGATTCCATGCCTACGTGTTCGGGAGACTGCTTGACGCACAGGGCGCATCGGACGACCATCGAGTTTGAACTCGCCGACAGTGATCACAGCTTCATCCCCGAGGTACTGCGTGCGCATCCCCTCCTCAATCCACTGATCAAGTCGGTCACCTCGTACGCCGATCGCAGCAGGGCGCCAACCGTGGGCATCGCAGCGTGCAATAAACCTACGAATAGCGTCTCCTGCGCTCGCCTCGTCACCAACTGGGTCCCCTGCCGCAAGGCCAACGCCATTTATAAAACGATACGCAACTGCAGCGCGATGGTCTCCCGAGAATACATACCGCTTATCGCGACGCAGAGCGAACGGATCTAGCGTGTCACCCCCCGCTTGCTGCACAAGCGCCCTGACCTTCTCGCGATCCTCGTCATGGACAACAAA
>JBAWWI010000113.1:0-6072 GCA_037146835.1 Actinomycetes bacterium
CTATCTACTGGCACTATCTATTGGTGCCATCTAACGGCACTATCTACTAATCCGCGCTGCGAACTCTCCACCAAACCTCGAGCACGCAGCATCCAAGTGCCGAGATAAGCAGCGTCTCCAATACAGCGGCAGGTGAGGCAAATTCGATGGCAAAGAAATTGCTCATGAATGGCACCACTGCACCGACCAATAGAAACGCCGCCAATCCCAAGAGAAGTAAGTAACGACCTCGCGTAAATGGTCGGGCGAGAAGCGTCAATATCCATAGACCAACGACCACCAGAGACAACGTTGCAAGGGTGCGCTCCTGCGTAAGGTTCATACTCTGAGAACGAGCAAATAAGTACGTAATGAGCACAGTTATCGTGGCTACCGTGCCTGCAGGGACAGCGAACTTAAGAACCCTCCGCACGAAACCTGGCCGATAGAGCTGCGCATTCGGGGCGAGCGCCAAGAAGAATGCTGGGACTCCGATAGTGATAGTGCTGACAATAGTTAGGTGGCGCGGCAGGAAGGGGTAAGGAATTGCGAGCGCAATTACAGCGATCGCTATCAACGCAGCGTAAGTGGTCTTAGAGACAAAAAGATTCGAGACGCGCTCAATATTCGCGATGACTCGTCGCCCCTCTGCGACTACGCCTGGGAGGCGATCGAATCTCCCGTCGAGAAGAACAATCTTGGCGACGGCTCTCGTTGCGGGGGCCCCCGACCCCATCGCTACCCCGATGTCTGCACGCTTGAGCGCTAACGCATCATTTACGCCGTCACCGGTCATGGCGACAACGTGCCCTTTGGACTGCAACGCGCTGACCATCGCCTGCTTCTGCTCTGGAGAGACCCTCCCAAAGACGTTGTTACGTTCAAGTACCTCAGCGATCTCGCTCTCTAACGTTGGGAGGATTCTAGCGTCGTATGCCTCATCTACCTCGACCCCAACTCGCCTCGCAACCGCCGCGACGGTAAGCGGGTTGTCCCCCGAGATGATCTTTAAGCCAACCCCTTGAGCAGAGAAGTATGCAAGGGTCTCCGCTGCATCAGGGCGAACCTGCTCTTCGAGTATTACTAGCGCTACCGCAGATGCATGCTGAGAGACAGAGTCTCCGATCTCGCCCGAGTCTGCATGGAGAAGTGCAAGTACCCTCGAACCAGTAGACGCAATCTCATCTGCCCGACGTCTCGCAGGGTGCGTTGCGTCGGAGAGCAGCATCTCGGGGGCACCTAACCACCAGGCACCCTGCCCTCGGAATGAAGTCGCACTCCACTTGCGAGCAGATGAGAACGCTACCGAGGACTCGCTCTCCCACTCCGAATTATTTGGGTACGCATCGCGTACCGCGAGAAGTGTTGCGTTTGCTGACTCATCTGCTGCGAGCGCGGCCAACGCCAAGAAGACCGACGCTTCAGATGCGCCTAGCAATATCTCGACACGCTCGAGCGCTACCGAGCCCTCGGTGAGAGTTCCAGTCTTATCAATGCAGACCACGTCTACTCGGGCAAGTACTTCGATCGCTGGCAGTTCCTGAACTAGAACCTTTCTGCGCGCAAGCGTCACCGCTGCGATGCCAAACGCAAGGCTCGTTAGGAGCACTAGTCCCTCAGGCACCATGCCTACTACGCCAGCAACTGCGCCCACTAACGCAGCCTTAACTCCATCAGCGCCCTGAGTTGGGTTTCGTAGTTGATTCCAGAAAAGCAGGGGGCCGACGATGAATAGACCGACGGTGACGAACTTAAGTATTCGATTTACTCCAGCAACGATCTCAGAGTGAACAAGAGCGAATCTGCGAACCTCATTCGCGAGCCTGTGTGCGTAGGCTGACTCCCCGACTGCAGTCGCCTGAAAAACTCCTGAGCCTGCAACGACAATTGAACCGGATAACAAATAACCGCCCGCGGATTTTTCGAGTGCATCTGCCTCACCCGTTAGAAGCGACTCATCGACCTCTAAGGCCTTAACAGACCGGAGTAGTCCATCCGCAGGGACTTGATCTCCGGACTTCAGGGTGATTAGGTCATCTAATACGAGCTCTGCTGCAGGGATCTCGATCTCGACTCCGCTTCGCATCACGCGAATGAAGGGTGCATTCAAGACTGAGAGCCTGTCTAGCGTCACCTTTGAACGGAGTTCCTGAATGATTCCAATCGCGGCGTTAGCGACTAGCACCAAACCGAAGAGTGCGTCACGGAACTCGCCCACAACAACGACGATCGCGAACATCACCCCAAGAATCGCATTGAAACGCGTGAATATATTGGCTCTGAGGATCTCAACTACAGGGCGGCTAGTCCGATCACTAGCGATGTTGGAGAGGCCAGAGTTACGTCGCTCCTCTACCTCGGTCGCTGTGAGCCCGCTCTCGGGGGTCAGGGAGATTGGCTGTGGTACTTGCGCGGCGGTGCCTGACTCGGTCACAGGTGAGAAACCTACAGGAGATTAGAGGCAGCTAGCGGCTAACTCATTTAGTAGAGGCACGCAGTTCTTCTAACGAAAATCTCTAGACCTCTGCGCTCCGGTAATCGATATCGGTAGCGCCTCAATGCGTTGAGCCAAGAGATTCGTAACCCCACGACGTCGCTCTAAAACTCCTCGCACACATAGAGCTGGAGAGCGGCTTGCGATGCGTTTATAGCGGCCCCAGACTGCAGCAGTGCAGATCACATTTAGAAGCCCGTCTTCATCCTCAAGGTTGATAAAGACCACACCACCTGCGGTCTCCGGTTGTTGACGATGTGTCACTAACCCAGCCACCTCCACGACGGTTCCGTGCGGCGTATCGCGCAACGAGCCGGTAGTAACGACACCGCGCTTAACTAGGTCTGCTCGAGAGAACTCAGTCGGGTGATGATCCGGAGAGATCCCGGTTGCCCATAGATCGGCAGCGACTACCTCCTCGGGCTCCATGCCCGGCAGGGTTGGCGCCTCCATGCCGGGGACCAATCCCGGGAGTCGACCTGGGAGCAGACCTGAGCGACTCGATCTAAGTGCACCCGCCGACCAGAGGGCCTCACGGCGGTCATGGCCAAATATGGAGAACGCACCCGCAGTAGCGAGCGACTCAAGTGCATCTACAGGGGCATCCGTGCGGCGAGCAAAGTCTTCAATATCTACGAATGGCCCCTGCTCGCGCTCCGCGTCGATGCGATCAAGTAAGGCCGATGGAAGCCCACGCACATATCGCAGGCCAAGGCGCAGAGCATGTACCGATGGGTCTGCATGCCAGCCGCGCATAGGGAACCCTTGAGGACCGGATTCATCGCTACGCGGCTCAAGAGTGCAGTCACGCCTTGATTGAGCAATGCATACGCCGAGGGTCTCTACTCCATGACGACGGGCATCGCGCACGATCGTATGTGGAGAGTAGAAACCCATCGGCTGAGAGTTAAGGAGAGCGCATGCGAACTCCGCTGGATGGTGATACTTGATCCAAGCACTTGAGTAGACGATGTAGGCGAAGCTCACTGAGTGGCTCTCAGGGAATCCGAAGTTTGCAAAGGCCTCTAACTTCTTTGCAATTTCATCTGCAATCTCACCGGTTATACCCCTCTCTGCCATCCCCGACATAAGTCGCTCGCGCATTCTCTCCATGCGTTGCTTAGAGCGCTTGGAGCCCATCGCCTGACGGAGTTGGTCTGCCTCGCCGGCAGTAAAGCCAGCGACATCTATAGCCATCTGCATCAATTGCTCTTGGAATAACGGGACCCCAAGAGTCTTAGCAAGGCAGGGCTCAAGTAACGGGTGTAGGTAGGTAACAGGCTCTTCTCCCATACGCCTGCGTAGGTATGGGTGCACTGATCCTCCCTGTATGGGCCCGGGTCTGATGAGTGCTACCTCAACCACTAGATCGTAGAAAGTGCGCGGCTGCAGGCGTGGAAGGGTGGCCATCTGCGCTCGACTCTCTACCTGAAATACTCCGATGGTGTCCGCGGCGCAGAGCAGGTCGTAGACCTCGTCCTCTTGGGGAATAGTTGCAAGATCAATCTCAACCCCTTCATGCTTACTTACCAAATCAACAGCCATATGCAGAGCTGTGAGCATGCCGAGCCCTAGAAGATCAAACTTCACTAGCCCTGCAGCGGCGCAGTCTTCTTTATCCCACTGAAGCACAGACCTCCCCTCCATGCGGGCCCACTCCACTGGGCAGCACTCGATAAGCGGGCGATCTGCCATAACCATTCCGCCGGAGTGAATCCCAAGATGCCTGGGAAAATTACGCACAGCTGTAGCAAGCTCTAGGACAAGTGGCGGGGCCGGCGCTCCATCCTCGCCACTCGCTAGAGCAGCAAAAGCATCCTCGCCAGATCTACGTCTATCTAGTTGGCGTGTAAGTGCATCAGCATGCCCAGGCGAGAGTCCACATGCCTTTGCCATGTCGCGTAAGGCAGAGCGCGATCTATAGGTAATGACATTTGCGACCTGTGCTGCGCGATCACGTCCGTAGCGTTCGTATACATACTGGATCACCTCCTCGCGTCTTTGATGCTCTATATCTAAATCAATATCGGGCGGTCCATCACGCTCTGTCGATAAGAACCTCTCAAATAACAGCCCGAGAGCAACAGCATCGGCCTTTGTTACACCTAGCGCATAACAGACTGCACTATTCGCAGCGCTACCTCTCCCCTGGCAATAGATATCTTGGCGACGACAGAACTCGACAATGTCATGGAGAAGTAAGAAGTAGCCTGGGAAACCCATCTGATCAATGACACTTAACTCATAATCAATCTGACGCATCGCCTCGCCATACTGTGGGTGCGTTGATGGGTACTTAACCGCTGCTCCATGTGTTGTCAGAACCCTCAACCACGACATCTCATCGTGACCATCCGGGACTGGGTAATCAGGCAAGTTCGGCACTGCAATACGCAGATCAAAGGCCGCGGCCTCCGCAATCTCTACGGTGCGCTCCACTGCTCCTGGATAGCGAGCAAAGCGTCGCGCCTGCTCGGCGGGGCTACGTAGATGAGCGAATGGAGCAGCGGGTAGCCATCCATCCATCTCGTCTAGAGAACGACGAGCGCGTACCGCAGCTAGTGCAGTTGCGAGACGATGATCGGCGGGGGTTGCATAGTGGACATTGTTTGTAGCAACAACCTCGACACCTGCTCTTGATGCAATCTCGCTTAGGGCATCGTTACGAGGCCTATCTAGTGGATCTCCGTGATCCCATAACTCGACAAAGACACGGTCTCGCCCAAAATCAGAGACGAGACGCTCAAGCGCAGAGCGTGCAGCGGCCGGGCCTTCGTTTATCAGTGCCGATGGAACGGTTCCCTTACGGCACCCTGTGAGCACGAACCAACTGCTACCCGCAGCGGGTGATAACGCAAGATCAGAGAGCGTAGATATAGGTGCGCCCTTGGAGCCGCGCATCTGGGCCTCGCTAATAGCTCTAGATAGAGCGGAGTAGCCAGATACACCCTCTGCGAGAACTAGGAGATGCGCTCCATGTGGATCTGCAGAGTTATCTAAAGCGCTCTTATGAGAAAGACTGCCCTGAACAAAACTGTTATCACCAAAACTGTTACCACTGCCTTCAGAGGTAAGCGTGAGCTCCGCTCCAAAGACTGTCGGGAGGCCAAGGGTGCGAGCCGCTACAGCGCTGCGAACCACTGCATAGAGTCCATCATGATCGGTAGTGGCAAGAGCACTTAGGCCGAGCCTGTAAGCCTCCTCCACTAACTCTTCAGGGTGGCTTGCCCCATCGAGAAAAGAGAAGTTCGTATGGCAGTGCAACTCTGCATACTTATGGGACTTATGGGATCGGCCCACACTCAAGCCACTGCCGGAGGCGCTGCGCACGGCAATACCCGCGGGGCTATTGGCTTGATTGCTCATGGTGCTGCTCCTTTCGGTTTTGGAGGGACTACTGCGTAGACCTGGGGTAGGTCCGGGTCGATCTCTAACGGCATAAGGATCTGAGAGTATCGAACACACGTTCGTACCACAAGCCCCAATTATTTGCCCTGCTCCCTGCCCAAATACCCGGCATTACCCGGCATTACCCGGTGTTCCGTAAATCCGGTGGTGCTCTCCAATCCCACCTGGCCTCCTGCTCCACGACAATCTCA
>JBAWWI010000114.1:0-5953 GCA_037146835.1 Actinomycetes bacterium
CAAGTACTCGACTCCATCGCGAAACTCACTGCGCCCTGATTCCCTGAAGCTCAAGATGTGATGCTCTGCGATAGAGAATCCGAGCATTCGCTTTAGGTCGGCCATGGGCAGAAGGAGTGGGCCGTCGGCGTCTCCTTCGCGGAGTAACGCATCGACCTCGAGAGTCGGCCTATCCGGGCTAGAGGTATCTAGGCAGGTCGATTGATAGACGATTCGTTCGAATACGGCTAACGCGAGGATGCGCATTGGGCCATCATGTCTCTTATGACTCGTAAATACGAACTCCCAGACTGGCTTAGTCGCTCGGCAACCGATCCTGGGCAAGACCCAGCGGCCGAGGAGAAGCGGGCGATGGAGATGCTCTCAGAGGTAGGGCCGTTGATCGTCTCCTGCGTCTCCTCTGATCTAAGCACCTGGCTGCGAATGAGAAGCACTGAGGTTGCCGCTGCTTGGTTGGGCGAGGTATCGGTCGAGGCATCGGACGCAATTGGTGCATCTGCGGAGGCCGCAACACAGCGAGTATCGGCAGAATTGCAGGTGTTCCTCGCTAAGGATCCTGAGCGGCAGGGAACTACTCCGCAGAGCATTCTGCGCGGGTGCCACGTAGAGCTGGGGCAGGCCCTATCTGCGATGGGGATCCCTGAGGTGGAGCGCGAGGAATTCGACGTTCGGTCTCTCCCCGGGGATAAATGGAGCCTTGCGCCTAGCAATTCGGGGGATGTATCCGAGAGCCTTGGGCCGCTGCTCCTGGCATGGGGACTCGCTAAGGCGCGTGCGCTTCGGGCTCGCTCTGCTAACGGGTAACCCCAAATAGGAGCCCTTTGCCTGGGTCTAGGTGCGTGAGATTCGAGGTTTTTGCCCCCTAGATAAGGCCGTCGCTTGTGGGCCCCATCATTTTCGCATAGGCTTCCCGCACCTTCTCAAGAACCCTGAGGACCCCTTTTGCGAATTATGTCTGATTCTCCATACATACCGGCAAACGCTCTAAGCGGGCGGGCGGATACGCTGGGTAGCGCAGAGGGGAACGACGAGCTCTCGTTAGTCTCTTTCGAGGAGATCGCACGTATGCGGGCCACGATGGATTCGTCGCCTCTTGGTATTGCATTTATCGATGCCACTGGAAACACGACTTTTATTAATGCTCAGTGGGGCAACATCTGCGGACGACCTGTCGCGGAGCTTATTGGATCTTTGGCTTTCAACAACTCAATTCGTGATGAGGTCGAGAGTCAACGAGCGAACGCCGAAGCAAGTGCGGCACTTGATACAAAAGGACATTGGTCCGGGCGCTTTGAAGTCGCGCGACCAGATGGTTCTACCCGTGTCGTGCGCAACTGGGTATCCAAAATTGAGGGCTTACAAACATCGTACGTAAGCATCCTAGAGGACATCACCGAGACGGTTAATGCCTTTGGGGATGCTGACCATCTTCGCGCTCTTCTAAGCGGCACCGCTGATATTGCATTGATATTCGACAGCGATGGTCGACTTGAGTATGCCAATTCTGCTGCTCGGAGAATTTTGGAGATACGGGAGAGTAATTACAGCGAACTCACGAGACTTGATTCGGCAGCAATTCTGCGCCTGACCCCCGAGAGTGTAGAGAGATACCAATCAGAGATTGCACCCTCCGTTTTGGAGTTTGGGCGGTGGAGTGGTGAGACGACTTATTACAACAGCAGCGGTGAAATTGTAACTGCTGTGACTGATGCGTCGAAGCACGTCAGTGAAGGTGGGCAGGTTTTCTACACCGTTACCTCGCATGATGTCTCGAATTACAAGGCGTTAACCGAGCGTCTAGAGCATCAAGAAACCTGGTTCCGCACGATCGTTGCCCAGAGCGCTGACGCAATATTTGTAACGAGACGACCCGATGGGATTATCTATGCGAGCCCTAAGGCAGAGGAGTTGCTCGGGATTCCGCTCGAAGAAATTATCGGTACAAAATTGCGGCACAAGGTACATCCCGATGATATAGCGGGACTGCCTCACGGATCACAGAATGTCGCCGCCATACAGCGGCCCTACGTTGATTACCCGATTCGAGTTCTCAACGCGGATGGGAATTACAGGTTCTGTGAAGCAACGGCAGTTAACTTTGGCGCGGATATAGGCAATGGCGCGTCGATGATCACTATTAAAGACATCTCTAGAAGAAGACTGCTCGAGGAGATGGTGCAATCTGAGTCAAGGAGATTTACCGAGATTGTGCAGAACCTCTCGGACGGAGTCACAATCCTCGACAGCCGAGGCAGTATTCGGTATCAAAGCGCGCAAGCGAAGCAGTTATTTGGCGGCGAGTCGAGCGGCACTTTTGTAGAGAGCGTTGCAGGAGCAATCCACGAAGATGACCGCTCCCGAGTCTTAGGGCGGATCGAGTCTGCACTTTTTGCTGATGTGCTGCGTGGAGATTCTTGGGAAGGTTCGCTTGAGTTTCGTGTATTAGGCACCGACAACAATTGGAGGTACTGCGAGACCAAGTTCACCGACCTTCGGCATGAACTAGCAGTCGCCGGCGTTGTGCTTACAACGCGCGACATTACGGATCGCCGACGCTCTGAGACTCTTCTTCACGAACAGGCTGAGTTTCTGCGGTTGGTTGCCAGCAGCGCCCCGATTAGCGCTGTCCTTGCTGCCCTCTGCGACCTAGTTGAGGAGACCTTTGTTGGGGCTAAGGCAGCAGTGATGAGGGTCAGCGAAGAAAGACTCTCGTTTGCGGGTGGCCCTCGTATGCCCGCTGAATTTGTCGATGCTATGCAGTCCGTTCCCCTTGGTGCAGGGGGTGGCCTCTGCGGAATTGCGGTAGAGACAGGGGAACCCGTTTACTCCCTTGACGTTGCTACTGATGGGCGTCTCGAGGGGTGTCGCGATTTATTGCTCCGAAATGGATTCAAGTCAGTTTGGTCTACCCCTGTGAGCAGTTCTGATGAGGACGCAATTATTGCAAGCATCGCAGTCTTCTGGCATGAACTCCATGAAGTAACTCTGGACGAAGTCGCTGCTATGGAGACCCTTATCGCTTTATGTTCGATTGCGGTAGACAGGAAAGAATATGAGACTCGCCTTACACATCAAGCACACCACGATTCACTGACAGGGTTGCCAAATCGTTCACTCTTCACTGAGTTGTTATCCATTGCTACTGCCCGCGCTTCTAGGGGAAACACTGTCAACGCTGTCATGTTCATTGACCTAGATCGGTTCAAGGAAGTAAACGACAGCCTTGGGCATGATGCCGGAGATGAACTGCTTATCAACGTTGCCTCCAGGTTGAGGGAATGCTCACGAGCTAGCGACACGATTGCACGCTTTGGGGGCGATGAATTTGTTGTGCTCTGTGAAGATCTAGACCCTGAGAGCGCGAGTGGAGTCATCTCCGAACTCGCTGAGAGACTGCTCGCATCGATAGATCAGCCCATGGTGATCAAGGGCCAGTCGCTCCGCGTCTCGGCCAGCGTTGGTGTCGCTATTAACGGAGGCAATGCCAAAGCCGCCGGAATGCTGCGCGACGCGGATGCTGCGATGTACAAGGCTAAAAAGAATGGCAAGGCCCGGTTTGAAGTCTTTGGCGACGAACTGCGATCATCCGCACTGCATCGACTGGAGATGGAGAGCGGGCTTCGCAACGCTCCAGTAAACGGGGAGCTCGTCCTTGAGTATCAACCAGTAATCAATCTTGTAACTGGCTCAATCGAGGGCGTGGAGGCGCTCGTCCGCTGGCTCCACCCAACTCAGGGGATGCTGCAGCCCGCATCCTTTATTGAGATCGCCGAGGAGACCGGTGCTATCTCTGAGGTCGGCAACTTTGTCCTTAGGGAAGCGTGCAGTCAGTTGGGCAGGTGGATCATGGATGGTGATGTCAGCGCTAATTTCACAGTCTCAGTAAACGTCTCAGCGCGGCAGTTCGAGGGATCGGACCTAATTGAAGTTGTGCGTCAGTCGCTAGCGTTATCCGGTCTTATTCCATCTCAGCTTGTGATCGAGATAACTGAGGGCACCCTCATGGAGCCAGCTTCAATTGAGGCACTTCGTGCACTCCATGATCTAGGTGTCCAGGTAGCGATCGACGATTTTGGAACTGGATACTCGTCGCTCTACTACTTAAAGCGCTTCCCTGTAGATATTGTGAAGATTGATAGGTCATTTGTAGATGGGCTTGGGCACGACCCAGATGACGAAGCGATCGTCTCAGCGGTACTGGGGCTAGGTCATGCTCTTGGGCTGCTCGTTGTTGCCGAGGGTGTAGAGAGCGAACTGCAGATGCAGGCACTAAGCGCTCTCGGGTGTGACTCTGCGCAGGGATTTTTGATCTCTAGGCCTCTCCCGGCCGGAGAAATTCCATCAATGATGGCTAATTAAAGCCTCTATTTTCAGGGGGCGGGCCCTCCTTTTCGGGGGTGCGTAGCCCTCCCGTGTAGCTACGAAACACGCCCGTAACACTCCTTTATTACGGTAACCCCACCTACATATTTACAACTTTCTTTACAAGGTGGATTCGCGTGAAAATTAATGCAGGGGATACCGCTTGGGTACTGGTCTCAACCGCTCTGGTTCTTTTCATGACTCCGGGGCTTGCACTCTTCTACGGAGGAATGGTGAGGGCCAAGAACGTCCTCGGCATGTTGATGCAGAACTTCTTTTCAATGGGTCTAATTACAATCCTCTGGGCAGCAATTGGTTACTCCCTCGCGTTTGGAGGAACCGGGCCATGGATCGGAAACTTCGATTTTGCATGGCTACACAACGCACACCTAGTTGCACCTCCAGGGCTCGAATTAACTATTCCACCCGCATTGTTCATGACTTACCAAATGATGTTTGCTGTGATCACCCCAGCGCTTATTACCGGTGCAATTGCAGACCGAATGCGTTTCTCGGCGTGGGCAATCTTCCTAGGAATATGGGCAGTGCTTGTTTACTCACCCGTTGCGCATTGGGTATTCGCACCTGCTGGTTGGTTGTTTAAACGCGGTGCGCTCGACTTCGCCGGCGGAACTGTCGTGCATGTAAACGCAGGTATCGCCGCTCTTGCACTTGCGATTGTTCTTGGCAAGCGACGCGGTTGGCCGAAGCACCCGATGCGCGCACACAGCCTCCCACTTACATTGCTAGGTACAGGGATACTTTGGTTTGGTTGGTTTGGTTTCAATGCCGGCTCGGCTCTCGCAGCAAACGGCGTCGCAGTGCAGGCATTCTTGAACACGACACTCGCCGCGGCAGCCGGAATGCTCGGCTGGTTGATTGTGGAGCGGCTTCGTTTTGGGCACTTCACAACTCTGGGCGCTGCATCAGGTGCCGTCGCAGGGCTAGTTGCGATTACTCCATGTGCAGGTTTTGTTGGGGGAATGGCCCCGATCATTATTGGAGCATTGACAGGGGCTGCATGTTTCTGGGCAGTGCATCTTAAGTTCCGATTTGGTTATGACGACTCTCTCGACGTTATTGGGGTACACCTAGTAGGCGGCATTCTTGGTTCCTTACTTCTCGGGCTTTTCGCAGATGCGAGTGTGAACGCTGCTGGGAGGGATGGAGTATTTGCTGGCGGCGGCTGGAGCCTTCTCGGGGAACAGGCATTAGCAGTAGCGGTAACGGTTGTATTCTCCTTCGTCGTGACTCTCGCGATCGCTCTTGTGCTCAAGGCAGTCATGCCTGGTGGAATTCGAGTATCCGAGGAGGACGAAGAGACTGGTCTTGACCTCAGTCAGCACTCCGAAACTGGTTATGCATTCGATCGAGTCTGATAGGGAGATATGTAGATGAAACTAATTACTGCAATCATTAAGCCGTTCAAACTAGATGATGTAAAAGATGCGCTTAAGTCTGCCGGCATGCAGGGGATCACGGTAAGCGAGGTGCAGGGCTTTGGGCGCCAGCGTGGGCACACAGAGGTATATCGAGGAGCAGAGTACGAGATTGATTTCGTGCCGAAGGTGCGCATCGAGATACTCGTTGA
>JBAWWI010000115.1:0-5910 GCA_037146835.1 Actinomycetes bacterium
CGAGGTAGTAAGCGTCTTCGATCGATAACCGAATCGACGCCTACTACCTCGTGCGTAGTTCTTCAATTAGCTGCTAGAGGAAACGCAGAATCCTTCTCACCTTATGAGGTGATTGGCTCCACTGCTCCAGTGCTGATTCTGTACGTTGCTGTTACTTCACTTACTGCAACGAATCCGTCACCAGCCTTGCCGGTAGTTGCACCACCAGCGATGGCAGCGATCGCAGTATCAAGCTCGTCATCCTCGACGAATACTGAGACGAGCAACTTGTGGGCTACAAGCATCTGATACTGGTGGCCTCGGTACTCGCCAGTTGCCTGGGGAGACGTCCCGTGACCACGAACATCAGTGATTGTGAATCCATGTATACCGGCACTCTCAAGTAGCGCAGCTACCTGACCAAGCCGTTCTGGTCGAATAATTGCTTCGATGCGTTTCACTGTGCTCCCACTTCCTCACGCAGGCTTGCTGCATCTGTTGGTACAAGGTCGACGGGCATTGCTCCGTCAGTCGTAAAGAAGACCGAACCCTGAGCCTCTAGGAAGTCTGGGTACGCCAGGGCTCCCATCTCAGGCATATCAAGGCCAGCAATCTCATCTGCCTCACTCGACCTAAGGCCAATCGTCTTCTTAACAATTACGAAGAAGAGACCAGATGCGAGTGAGCACCAGGCGAGAAGCACAACAACTGATGCGAGCTGTGCCCATAGCTGACCTGCGTCGCCGTAGAAGAGTCCCTTGACTCCACCAGCAACTCCGTTCCAGCCATCGCCGTAGGTTCCGTCAGCGAATAGTCCAAGAGCAACTAAGCCCCAGATGCCGTTGAAACCGTGAACAGCGACCGCACCGACCGGGTCGTCAACTTTTGCCTTTGACTCCACTACCCATACTCCGAATACAACGATCCCACCGGCGATTGCACCGATGAGCGCCGCCGCCCAAGGAGCAACGAAGGCACATGGCGCTGTAATCGCTACAAGGCCAGCAAGCAATCCGTTACAGGTCATCGAGGGGTCTGGCTTGCCGTACTTCTTCCACATAATGAACATCGTCACCAAGCAACCAAACGCTGAGGCAAGGATCGTGTTCACAATGACGACGGTAAAGCGGAAATCAGTAGCAGCGAATGTCGATGCTCCGTTGAAGCCCATCCATCCGACTAGCAGAACCATTGTTCCGAGTACCGCCATTGGAAGGTGGTGACCAGGGATCGCACGCGGGTTACCCCGCTTGTCGAACTTGCCGATTCGTGCTCCAAGGATCTTGGCTCCCCAGAAAGCAGCGACACCACCCATTGCGTGCACTACTCCTGATCCCGCAAAGTCAGCGGCACCATGCCCCCACTTCGGACCGAGTGCTCCGAGCTGGGCGAGGAACCCTCCACCCCAGACCCAGTTTCCGTAAACGGGGTAGAGGATCATCGAGGCGAATAGACCCCAGCAGATAAATGCGGAGAACTTGAAGCGCTCTGCCATTGCACCAGTTGGGATGGTTGCGGTTGCATCCATGAATACCAACTGGAAGAAGAAGAACGCCAAGATTCCAACGTCGTACGCGTGTCCAGTAAGGAAGAAGCCAGAGTGGGCAATTACTCCCCACTGACCAATGTGCGCCTCGGGCCCTAATGCTGTAATCCCGAGCCCAGGTAATGCAACCGAGCCGAACATCAATGCATAACCACATACGAACCAGCCCACTACACCTAAAGCAAAGATGACGAGGTTCATAAGCATTGTGTGTGCTGCGTTTTTAGCTCGAGTGAATCCGGTCTCAACAAGAGCAAAACCGGCCTGCATGAATAGCACCAAGATGCCACCGACCATCAGCCAAACAAAGTTGATAGCCATGTGGTCTTTTGACTGCTGCGTTGCAATCGTAGAGATGGCATCTGGCTTCGCTGTATCTGCCGGATAGACACTCTCGACCTGAGTCGGAGAGATACCAGTCTTAGCCCCAGTTGGATCGCCGTTGTCGGCTACTGCAACCCCGGCCAAAGCCCCAACGAGGAGCATGCTTGATACCAGCGTCATAACTAGGAGACGCTTTCTAAATACTGGTGTTAGCTCGCCCGCCTTTAATCCAGCACGTCGACGCTGCCGCCGAAACATAGCTGGAGCAAGGAGAGCGGCTGCAAATAATGAAATAACCAACAGACGCAACATTTGGACCCTTCTTCATAGACTTCGAATGAGACACATACCAAGATGCGCCGTTGCATCCAAGAAGAGTTTGATGTCGATATGTTTCGCCTCATAGCGCGCTCTGTTAACGGAGTATTACGTCATCCGGGAATAGAGGAGGGGCGTAAACGGGTCGAACTCGGGCAAAGGAGGCCAGTAAAGCAGGCCAGTAACAGCGGCCAGAACAAGAGGACGGTAAAGGCCCGAACGCGGGATTAAGTGGCTGCTGCCTCGAAGCACTCAGCCGCAATGCGGGTCAACACGAGGCCCTGCGCCCACCTGTCCCCGAGTTCCTGCAGGGCACCATCTTCGCCAGGTCCGCGCAGCGCATACCCAAACTCCGCGGGCAACAACTCAGGTGCGAAACCAATCTCCATTCGCGGTGGAGGCACCATGTCGTACTCAACTGTATTGAGAAAACCCGCGAAGGAGCGCTCCCACATAGAGCGGAAGTGCCCAACATGATCCTGGCCCTCGACACCGCCGTCACCGACATCAACCTGCATGCAGCCAGACGTACCGATGCGCCCATGTAGATAACGGACTCTCTCAAATACAGGTGCGAGCCAATCGAGTTTCTCTTCAAACTTCGACATTGTCATCTCATGCCCTGTGTACCAGTGAGAGAAATCTCCGTTGAATCGAATCTCTGGGAACCGCTTAACCAACTCAAGCGTTCGCCATGAATCCTGCGTAATTGTTGCGCGGTGAGTCTCAACATAAATAGGCATACCGGAGGCGGACGTTGCTTCGAGCACCTCTTCCACCATTCGGCCAGCCTCATCGTCATCCTCCATGCCGGTGCCTAGCAGGAGCGTTGTGCATGCAAAACCTTGATCCGCCCACTGCATCGCGCTCTCAACAAGTCCGCCGCGCGTTGGTCGAATATCGAAGGTCGTTGCTACCAGATCGAACTCACGACATAGTTCCGCATTGACTCCTTGAATACCTTGGTATCCAGCGTCACGCGCCGCCTCTAGCGCCGCGCGCTGATCGCCAACTGGTCCGGTACTCCAACTAGGGAGGAACCATGTCGTAGCGATGTTGAGGTCTCGTCTAAAAGATGGGGCCATGGCGTTCATGATGGATTAATCACAAGCGCCACCGTAGCCGTTGTGCCGCTAGACGTCATTTGCTTGGCCATCCCAGCGAGCAAGCTCTGTAACTAGCCACCCGTGCTCCCAAAAACTCTCGTCGCCCCCATTTTCAAGCAAGTAACGATGTGCGCTAGCCATAAGGTCCCTGACGCTTGGATCCTCGGGCGAGCTCGCAGCAATCGCCTCTCCTATGCGAATCGCCAACGGAGCATCTCCGCGCGCCAATGCCTCCTCTGCCTTTGCTAGTGCAGCATCAACACCAGCAGCATCTATGAGCTCCGCTAGTGCAGCATCTGCCGAGTCTGGGTAGAGCTCAGTTGTTGATCGGAGTTTGAACCACCCCACATACTCCTCCCAGAAAGTACGCACGGCCCACGAGACCTTGCCGTAGCCCTGGCCGACGCGTAATTCCGGAGGCAACTCAATCGCGCGCATCAGCGACCAGATATCGGTTCCAGCATTTATTCCTTCGAGGGTTTGGTGGTGCACATAAGTAACTGCATCATGGAGACGCTCAAGCGATGCCTCTATCAAATCCGCACCGACAATCGGCTCGTGCCTACCAGTAATCAAAACCTCAGGGCGAAGTGCGCGCACCATTCGATTTGTAGCTAACTGCGGATCTACAAATCGATACCGGTCTCCACGGATCGTGTTGACATTTGGGAAGTGTGGGAACAACGGCCCGAATAGGTTGCTCACAAGCGCTATCCGATGCTCTGGAAGCCAGACAACGCAGCAATCTGTGGTCTCTCCAACCGCTGCGTACAACTCAATGCGCAGCCCATCAACCTCAAGGCTGAGGCTCTCATCGAATAAAACATCGGGCACTGGCGCTGACTGCGCCATCGATACACCAGGGTTCTGCTTGTAGATCCGCTTTGCATCGGTGCCGAGCATGTCGAACCAAATACCGGCTGTGCGCATACGCAGGTCTTGTATGCGCTTGTCATCTAACTGGCAGGCAGGGTTGTTTGCCTGGGCGATGTAGGTAGTGCCTTCTTCTTTGAACAGGTCAACACCCCCGACATGATCAACATGGGCTTGAGTCGTGATGATGTGATGAGTTGGACCATTTCTAATCGCATCGAATACGTGTCTGTGGTGTGGAGCCTCATAGCCCATCCCCGTATTCACAATCACACGACCAGAGTCAGTCAGGATCATGTACGCGGCTGTGGTGCCGCCTGAGCGGTAGATAAGCCCATCAACTATTGGGTAGGCAGGGTCGTCATATGTCGGCGTTAGGAGCTCTCGGCCTGGCCGGGTATCAATAAGTTGATCTACTTGCTCCTGGATATTCATTGAACCTCAATCTGTACTGGGAATCGGTCGAGGTAGGCCCCGAAGCGAGACCGCACCTCCTCAGGAGTTGTAGAGAAATCCGAACGCAGGTTGTAGACCACACGCCCTTGCTTACCTCTTGGATGAGCCTCCTGATACGCGGAGATCTCCGTGCGCGCTTGCTCTGTAAATTCAACACCTGAAGCGTCGTAGATGCGCTGAAGGGTGCCCAATTCATCTGCCATATATTCATGGAAATACACATCGACGACGCGCCCTGCAGGAAGCATTCCTCGGTCTCGCATCGAAGTGTCAAGAAGCCGCCCAACGCGATCTGTCCAGTAGTCGCGATACCACTCTGGATTCGGCGTGCGATAGAGGGTACGCGCTCCATATGCGAGCATGGTGATCGTCGACTGCACAACAGCTACAGGGTCGCGATGCGTCACAACAATCGTTGCATCGGGGAAAGTCTCGAGTAGCGGACCAATCTGCTCGAGATGTTGAGGAGATTTAAGGACCCAACGCTCGCGAGGCCGATACCACTGAAGAATCTGCAGAACCTTCTTCATATAGGCGTAGTGAGGAGTTTGATCATGATCTAGGTAGTAATCACGCCACTTAGGGGCGCGCGCAACCCACTCAAGGTTGTAGTTAGAGAAGTCTGGGGCCATGAGTTCGTTCTCTTCATGCACATGGTCAGGCTCCATCGGGTGCATCGCTGCAACAAACGGCGCACCAACCTGCATCGACTCCCATGCCTGCTGACAACGACTCCACCGCGGGTCTACGCCATCAACGTCGTCCAGACCGAGGGCTTCGCGCGAGTCAGGCACAGGTTCATACGACTCCCAGAGAGGCATTGAGCGAAATCGAGAGTCTGCGGCAAGGAGATTCACCAAGTTCGTCGTGCCAGAGCGCGGTAACCCGATCACAATTACCGGTTTCGCTATTTCAATCTCGAGAATCTCAGGGTGGCGCTTGAGTAGATCATGAATCTTCAGGCGATTGGATGCGTACCGAACGCAGTCGCCCTTCATAAGCATCCGCCCGAGCCCTGTTCGATCTTCGTCTTCGTTCATCTCCGTAAGCTGGAGCGCTAATCGTTCGCAAAAATCGTTGTCACCAAAATCGTCTAGTCCTGTAGCTGCAACAGCGCCTTCGCAGATCGCATCAAGTGTTAGATCAGTCTGCTTTGCCTCCCCATACTCAATCCCCATTCTTTGAATGTCGTTGAGCACAGGCGCCGCGAGGTCGTCTATACGGATCTCGTTTGTCATCTTCGTCCTTTAAAGAGCGAGGTATCCGCCATCGACTGCGAGCACAGATCCAGTAGTAAATGAAGATGCC
>JBAWWI010000116.1:0-5762 GCA_037146835.1 Actinomycetes bacterium
AGACCAAGGATGGAGACGAATGCTTGTACTGACTCGCAAGGAACAAGAAGCAATCATGATCGGCGACACGATTATCGTGCGCGTTCTTGAGGTAAATGGAGACCAGGTGCGCATCGGCATCGAGGCACCGCACCATATTGCTGTGCATCGCGAAGAGGTATTCGAGGCGATCGCCAGTGAGCGCGATGGAGCTGAAGGCGCCAGTTAGCACTCCGTTAACACAACCGAAGCCAACTGGTACTCAATTACTGGGAGCCTATGAAGCGTGACGGTCAGCCGGTCGGCGATGGTCACTGCCGAACTCCCCCCGTTGTCAGGGGCCGTCGCCGACCGTAGCCGTGGAACCTCTTGAGGCCCCGCTACTTATCGGGGCTACTTATCTGGGCTACTTATCTGGGCTACTTATCTGGGCTGTGAGTTATCCCGCCGTTAGTGCCGTCGCAGGATCGATGCTCTCTCTACCCAGAGCCGCCGCAACTGTTGGGTGCGTGATCATTCCTCCGGCAGTGTTGACTCCGGAACGAAGCATCGGATCTGCAGCGGAGGCGCTCATCACCCCTTGCGTGGCGAGGGTCACTGCATACGGCAGGGTTGCATTGGTGAGAGCGTAAGTAGAGGTGAACGGCACTGCTGCAGGCATATTGCCGACCGCGTAGTGGATTACGCCGTGCTTCTCGTAGACAGGTTTGTCATGGGTTGTCTCTCGCGTTGTAGCTATACAGCCACCCTGATCTACCGCTACATCCACGATGACCGCCCCGGGCTTCATCCCTCGCACCATATCTTCGGTGACGACAACGGGTGCTCTCCCAGCGGGGACGAGAACTGCGCCTATTACTAAATCTGCATCTGCGACAGCGCGCGCAACCGCACCTCGATTGCTAGCTATCGTGATTATTCGCCCTTGATGGATCTGATCAACCCAGCGGAGACGATCGGTATTGCGGTCAAGAAGCATTACCTCTGCCTCCATGCCCTGCGCGATCCATGCTGCATTCCAACCAACGTTGCCCGCGCCTAGTACCACAACGCGAGCGGGTCGCACCCCGGGTACTCCTCCTAGGAGCACTCCGCGCCCTCCGTGCTCACGCTCTAGAAAATGTGCGCCGACCTGTGTGGCCATTCGACCGGCGACCTCGCTCATCGGGGCTAATAGTGGGAGCGCACCATCGGGAGCCTGGACAGTCTCGTATGCAACGCCTGTTACACCGTTAGTGCATAGAGCGTCAGCGACCTCGGGGTATGCGGCGAGGTGCAGATAGGTAAAGAGCACAAGCCCTGGCCGTAGGTAACCAAACTCATGAGATTGGGGCTCTTTAACTTTGAGGACCATAGATGCTCGTGACCAGGCCTCCTCTGCAGAGCCAATCTGCGCGCCTGCTGCAAGGTACTCACTATCCGAAATTGCAGACCCAACACCAGCGTCGTGCTCGACTACTACCTCGACGCCATGCGAAACAAGCTCCGCAACTCCGTCAGGGGTAATCGCAACGCGGTGCTCACCGTTCTTAGTCTCACGCGGGACGCCGACTACGGGGAGTGCTGGTGCCGCGTTCATCAATTCAGCCGATCCGAGGCTTCGCTGAGGCAAGTTCGCAGAATTGATTCGATTAAATCAAACTCAGCCTCACCGGCTACGAGGGGCGGGGAGAGTTGAATCACGGGGTCGCCGCGGTCATCGGTGCGGCAAACCAACCCCGCCTCTAACAAGCGATTCGACAGGAATCCGCGTAACAGATTCTCTCCCTGCTCGCGAGTGAAGTGCTTATCGGACTGCTGGTCAGGTACTAGTTCAAGAGCAAGGAAATACCCTGCTCCTCGAACATCACCAACAATTGGAATGTCCCGAAGAGACTCAATGCGCTCGCGGAATCCAGCCTCATTTCTTCGGACGTTACCGAGTATGTCCTCGTCATCAAAGATCTGGAGATTACGCATGCCGACAGCGCATGAGACTGGGTGCCCACCAAATGTGATGCCATGGGTAAACGCAGCCTTCGGCTCCAGGAAAGGCTCTGCGAGAAAATCTCGGGCAACCACAGCCCCAAGCGGCGAGTAGCCACTTGTAAGGCCCTTAGCCATCGTGATCATGTCGGGGAGGTAGTTGTAACGCTGCGCTCCGAAGGTCTCGCCGAGCCGGCCAAAAGCACAGATCACTTCGTCGGAGACCAAGAGGACTCCATACTTGTCGCATATCTCGCGAACGCGTTGGAAGTAGCCGGCTGGAGGCGTGAAGCAACCGCCTGCATTCTGAACAGGCTCGAGGAATACGGCTGCGACACTCTCCGGCCCCTCATCAAGAATGCGCTGCTCAATTGCATCTGTGGCCCACATCATGAACGCGTTCTCGTCGTTCTCTAATGGATGGCGGTAACTATTGGTGTTTGGAACATGACTAGCGGCTTTAGAGAGTAGAGGCTCAAACGGGTCTCTTAAAGCGGGCACTCCAGTTATAGCGAGGGCGCCGAGCGTTACACCGTGGTAAGCGGTTTCACGGGCTATTACTTTGTAGCGCCCCGGCTGTCCGATGGAGCGGAAGTACTGGTGTGCGAGTTTCCATGCAGACTCAACTGCCTCGGAGCCGCCTGTTGTGAAGAAGACTCTGTTCAGGTCACCTGGAGCAAGTTCGGCAATGCGAGCTGCCAACTCAATTGCAGGGGGATGGGCATAAGACCATACGGGGAAGAACTCAAGTGTCTCCGCCTGCGCAGCAGCAGCCTCGGCAAGTTCCTTACGTCCGTGACCTACCTGCACTACAAATAGGCCAGATAATCCGTCTAAGTACTTCTTCCCATGGGCATCCCAAACGTAGCAACCCTCACCGCGCACCATGATCGGAACCTCTGCCTCGGAGTACGCCGCGAGTCGAGTGAAGTGCATCCAGAGGTGTCTGCGTGCTTTAGCGTTTAGATCATCAATGTCGTATTTTTTCTCTGTCATCTTGTTCCCCATGCGTAGGTTTGTTTGTCAATTTTTAGGTATGTAAATGTCTCGGTGCTTCGAATTCCTGGTATGGCTCGAACTTTGTCATTGAGAATTGTGAGCAAGTGCTCGTCGTCCTCGCAGACGAGCTCCATAAGTAGATCGAATGATCCACTCACGATCACGACATAAGAGACCTCGGGTATCTCTGCTATTGCGGCGGAGGCAACGCGTAGGTCTCCCTCAACCTTCAGCCCGATCATCGCCATGCGGTGAAAGCCGAGAGTGAGCGGGTCTGTGACTGCAACTACCTGCACAACTCCGCTCTCAGTAAGTCGAGCGAGTCGCTGGCGCACGGCTGCCTCGGAGAGACCAACTGCTAGACCGAGTCGCGTATATGGAATGCGCCCATCGGATTGGAGCTGCTCAATGATTGCTTTGTCGATGTCGTCAACGGCGAAGGGGGTCGCCCCAGGCTCTAGGCGAAGTCGGTTGGGTATCACGGCGGCCTCCTTTTCACTGCTGATTCTGCCCCCTTATGGGGGATAAAGCAAGGGAATCCGCTGCAGATATCGGAAATAACCACGGAATCCGTTGTAGGAGCCTCTAAGTCCGGCTGCTTCTAAGCCTCGCTGTGGGTAGCGAGGTGGCCCTGAATCTGGGAGGCAACGTCTTTGGGGTCGA
The DNA here is from genome assembly GCA_037146835.1 of Actinomycetes bacterium. Classification (GTDB taxonomy): domain Bacteria; phylum Actinomycetota; class Acidimicrobiia; order IMCC26256; family IMCC26256; genus IMCC26256. The sequence continues at coordinate 3,607 of JBAWWI010000116.1, forward strand.
TTGAGATCTCAAACCCGAGGCCCTCAAGCCATGCCCTATTGCGGCGATGCAGTTCATCTGATTCATCAAACCTGTTCAAGGCGACAATGACCCTAAACCCATGGAATGCAATTGCAGATAGGCGCACTGCATTGATCGTGCCGAGCCCTGCATCTGCGACGAGAATTACGAGATCCGCTGCGTGGGCACGCGCAAGGTCGGCTGTATCGCCATCAGCCGCTATTGGGGAGAGTGGTCCGCCGGCCCCTTCAATGAGCATCACCCCACTTGATGGCCCGGGTGCAGTCTCGGCGAGAAGATCGGCGATCGTAAAACTCGGTCGGCCAAGCGCCGACGCGGCCATGGGCGGTGCCATTGCAACTTCATACCAGCGGTGCGCAGCGCAGACCTGCTCGACGGGTTCACCGCTAGCTACAGATAGAAGATGCGCATCGGTGAGCGCGGCCCCCGGCTCAAATGACTGGGCAGGCTTGCGTGCGCCAACCTCGATATTCGCCGCTCTTAGATGTTCAATTACGCGCGTCGCAACCCATGTCTTGCCAATATCTGTTGCGGTGCCGCTGATTACAACTTTGATCATGCGAGGCCTAGTTCTATTAGGGCCTCTCGGAGAGACTCAACATTCTCGGTTGTGTGGGCAGCGGAGAGAGCAACGCGCAGGCGCGAGGTGCCAGGAGCAACAGTCGGTGGGCGTATGGCTGGTACGAGCATCCCGCGCGCTAGTAGCGCAGCCGAGGCCTCGAGCGCCCTTGATTCGGTTCCGCACATAATGGGGATTATGGGGGAGGGATGGCCGGGGCGAAGTATCTCGATGTTTCTTCGCAGTGCTCTGCGCAGCTCGTCGCCCTCGGCGGATTGGATGATGCCGATTGATGCAAACGCAGCGGCTGTGTCAGCAGGGCTAGGCGCAGTTGTGAATATGTAGGAGCGGGCGCGGTTGATAAGAAGATCAGTAAAGACGCGTGGGCCAGCAACAAATCCGCCCACTACACCGATCGCTTTCGAGAGAGTCCCGACGCGAATAATCTCGTCGTCTCTTTCGGCGCTTATGTGAGGCCCGAGAACAGCGTGTGCCTCATCGAGAACTAGTAGTGCAGAGTGTTCGCGACAAATAGCGCGGAGGTCATCTACATCTGCAATATCTCCATCCATGGAGAAGACCGTGTCCGATACAACAATTGCTCGACGCTCTCCGCGCTCCGCGAGAAATTTACCGAGTGCACTCAAATCCTTATGGGGGAAGATTGAGACCTCGGCCGGGGAGAGTCTGGTGCCATCAATTATGGAGGCGTGGTTGAGTTCATCTGAGCAGATGAGGGTGTCTTTGTTGGCGAGTGCACCAAAGACACCTAGGTTCGCTGCGAAACCAGTAGGGAATAACACGGCGCTCTCGGCATTGCGCCATAGGGCTAATGCTCCCTCTAGCTCTGCGTGTACCGGTCTGCTCCCGACAATTAGCCGCGCAGACCCGGAGCCTGCACCCCAGCGATCTAGAGCAGTATGCGCGGCATTGATGACATCGGGGTGTTGGGTGAGCCCCAGGTAATCATTCGAGGCGAAGGAGATTACCGATGCTCCCGAGTCTGTGAGCGTTCCATGCGGGCCTGAAGCATCGAAGGATCGCGGCGCACGCCATCTCCCTGATTCATGAATTGCAGAAGTCTCCCTCTCAGCCCAATCTGACCACTCGCTTGAGGTCACGTGCGTGTTCCTTCAGTAATTGCGGCATCGAGGACATTCACAATGCGCTCTACTTCATCAGCGGTAGTTGTAAGCATGGGCATCAAGACAATCACATCGCCAAGCGGTCTAAGCAGTACTCCTTGAGCGACGGCTGAGGCGCATACCTTGCGCCCCCAGCGCAGACCTTCGCGCGGCGCAGCGAGTTCGACTCCACACATAAGACCCTGTAGCCGTATTGCCTTCACTTCGGGGCGCTCTGCAATCTTTGCATCAAGCAGCGCGCGTAATTGACCCGATCGCTCGTTTACGTTGGCAAGTACATCCCACTCGTAGATGAGTTCAAGGTGTTTGAGAGCAACAGCGGCCGCAAGAGCGTTTCCGCTGTAGGAATGTCCGTGGTAGAAGGTACGCGGACCTAGGTCGTCGCCAAGGAATGCAGAGTAGACGCGCTCATTCGCAACTGTTGCTGCCAT